>JAEWEJ010000240.1 GCA_023389455.1 Actinomycetes bacterium
GAAGGACGCCGGGCGCATGCCGGACGCGGCCGGCGCGCCACCCCGGCGCGGGCGGCCCCGCACGACGCCCTGACAGCCCGTCGACGCCCAGGCGTCGGCGGGCTGTCGGCGGTCCCGGGTCAGCGGAAGCGACGCCCCTCGTCCGAGCGGACGGCGGCGACGGCGAGCGCCGCGAACACGGCGGTCCAGGCGAGCAGCACGGGCAGCGCCAGCGGGTTGCCCTCGGCGCCCGTGGTGACCTGCACGATGAGGTCGCGTGCGGCCCGCGACGGCAGGGCCTGCGAGATCGCGTCGAGCCAGCCGGGGAAGACCTCCGGAGGCATGAAGACCCCGCCGGCGAACGCGAGCGGGAACAGCACGCACTGCGTGACGGCCAGCGCCGCCTTGGTCGACATGGAGAAGCCGATCGCCATGCCGAGCAGCGTGAACGGCACCGCGACGCCCGCGACCATGGCCACCGCGCCGAGCGCACGCGCCGGCGTCAGCGTCGCCGACGTGAGCAGCACCCCGATGAGGACCAGCGGCACGAGCGCGAGGTACGCCCACAGCAGCCCGTTGAGGACGCGCCCGGCGAGCCGCGGGCCGGGCCGCGCGGGCAGCGTGCGGACGAACGTGTCGAACGGCTTCGCCCGGTCCTCCGCGACGCCCGCACCGTGCGTGAACATGCAGGCGGACATGATGGCGAAGGTCCCGAGCTGCGCGATCGCCGCGGTCGACGCGAGGGGGTCCTCCATGATCGCGCCCTGCGGCACGACGAAGAACAGCAGCGCCAGGCCGGGGAAGAGCATGTTGCCGATGACCGCGAGCGGCACGCGCACGGTCTCGAGGAACTGGTAGCGGGTGTGCAGCCACGCGAGCGACACCCAGGGTCGCAGCGCCGGGGCCGGCACGGCCGCGCGGGTCGTGGTGCTCATCGGGCCACCTCCGGGAGGGCGCGCGCGGCGGCCGGGCCGGTCGGCGCGGGTGCGTCGGGCGGGACGTCGGCGTCGCGCGTGGTGAGGGACAGGAAGGCCTCCTCGAGGGACGCGCCGCGCACCTCGAGGTCGACGAAAGGCACGCCGGCGGTGACGAGCGCGCGCACGGCGGCGTCGGCGTCGGACGCGACGAGGGTGACCCGCGTGCCACCCGGCACCTCGCTGGTCCCGGCCACCTCGTGCACGCCCGGCAGCGCGGCGAGGTCGGCGACGGGGCCCGCGACGGGGCCGACGGGTCCGGGGACCGTGAGCGCCACCCGCCGGACGGCGACGAGGTCGAGCACGCGCGGCAGGGTGTCGTCGGCGAGCACCCGCCCGCCCCCGACGACCACGACGCGCTGGGCCAGCGCCTCGATCTCCTCGAGGTAGTGGCTGGTGACGATGACCGTGGCGCCGTCGGCGTGGTAGTCGCGCAGCGCCTGCCACAGCACGTGCCGCGCCTCGACGTCGAGCCCGGTCGTGGGTTCGTCGAGGAGCACGAGCCGCGGGCGGCCGACGAGCGACAGCCCGACCGCGAGCCGACGCTTCTGCCCGCCGGACAGCGCGCCGGTCTGCCGCTCGGCCAGCTCGGTGAGCCCGAACCGCGTCATGACCTCGTCCCGCGGCATGGGGTCGGAGAAGTGCCCGGCGACGAAGTCGATGACCTCACGGACCTTGAGGGTCTCGGGCAGCCCCGTCTCCTGCGGGGTCGTGCCGAGGGAGGTGCGCGCGGCGGGGTCGCGTGGGTCGGCGCCGAAGATGCGGACCGTCCCCGCGTCGGGGGTCCGCAGCCCGGCCACCAGCGACAGCAGGGTCGTCTTGCCCGCGCCGTTGGGGCCGAGCAGGCCGACGATCTCGCCCGCGTCGACCCGCAGGCTGACGTCGTCGAGCGCGGTGACGGCGCCGAACCGGCGCGTGACGTGCTCGACGAGCACGGGGGGTGGGGTGTCGGTGGTCATTCCTGCGCTCCCTTGAGCAGCTCCGTGAGGGTCTGCGTGTACCGCTCGAACGCGAGCCGTCCGGCGGGGCTGAGCTCCACGTACGTGGCCGGGGTGCGGCCGACGTGCGTCTTGGTCTGGGTGACGTACCCGGCGTCCTCGAGGCGCCGCAGGTGCGTGGACAGGTTCCCGGCGGTCATGTCGAGCAGCTTCTGCAGCCGGGGGAAGGAGACCCGGTCGCCACGCTCGAGCGCGGCGAGGGTGGCGACGACCCGCAGCCGGGACGCCGAGTGGATGACGGGATCGAGGTCGACCTCGCTCATGGGCGCCGCCGTCGCACCGCGACCAGGGCCGCGCCGACGAGCATCCCGCCGCCGCCGGCCAGCGACATGACGAGGTAGCCCGCGGGCAGGGGGACCAGGCTCGCGGCCGCCGCGGTGAGGATCATCCAGCCGCCCAGGACGTACATCGAGACCTGGCGCCACAGCGCGCCGCCGGCCATGTACAGCAGGCCGACGACCAGGCACGCGACGCCGTTGGCGACGACCGTGACGACGACCGGGCTCGCGTCGGCGCGCACGACGCCGGCGACGAGCAGGCCCTGCCCGGTGAACCCGAGCATCCACGCCCAGCCGTACATCGCCCCCGTCTGGCGGCTGGTGCCCGCGAGCCCGTGGGTGGCCCGGGTGACGTGCACGAGCGTGACCACCAGGCCGGCGAGAGCCAGCACGGCGAACGCGAGCCCCCCGATGCCGGTGGCCGTGCGGGTGGGCGAGGTGGTGGCGGTCCACCACTGCGCGCCGTAGCCGAGGAGCCAGGCGACCCCCCACACGCCGAAGAGCACGCGGTCGTCGACGTCGGAGTCGCGCACTCGGCGCTGCTGGGCGGCGACGATCGCCAGCACGTCGCGCGGGTCCGGCGGCGCGTCGTCGTCGGGTGCGCCGCCGGCGACGGCCTCGCGATCGGGGTTTGTCATGCAAATCACTTTGCACCCGTACGCGGGCGCGGTCAACACCCCTCCCCCCGATGGCCGGGTACGCCCCCGGTCCGACCCGGGGCGCACCCGGGAGGGCGACCCGGGGCGTCACCGCACGGCCCCGGCCACGCGTCGGACGTAGCCTGCGGGCATGGGACGTGCGGTCGACGTGCGCGAGGGCACGGACGGGGACGACGGACGCGGCAGCGGTCCCGGTGACGCCGGCCACGGCCGGAACGCCGCGCGTGACCTGCGCGTGGACACCGCCCCGCCCCCGGGCGAGCGCGCGGTGGCCCGTCGTCTCACCACGGAGGTCTGGATCGTCCTCGGCCTGTCGCTGGGGAAGTCCGCCGTCTACGCGGTCGTCTCGCTCGTCGCCAAGCTGACCGCCGGGCCGCCGCTGGCGGCCCAGACCACGACGCTCAACCCCAGCCGCTCACCACGCCCCTACCTGGACCTGACCTACCAGCTGCTGTCCATCGGGTTCGCGGTGCTGCCGGTCGCGCTCGCGCTGTACCTGCTGTCGGCCAACGGCCGCTCCGCCGTGCGCCGCATCGGACTGGACCGCACCCGTCCCTGGCGCGACCTGGGTGTCGGCGTCGGCCTCGCCGCGCTCATCGGGATCCCCGGCCTCGGGCTCTACGTGGTGGGGCGCGCCATCGGGATCACCGTCGAGGTCCAGGCCGCGGCCCTCAACGCGGCGTGGTGGACGGTGCCGGTGCTGATCCTGTCGGCACTGCAGAACGCGCTGCTCGAGGAGGTCATCGCCGTCGGCTACCTCATGGAGCGCCTGCGCGAGCTGCGGTGGACGACGCCGGCGATCATCGCGGCGAGCGCGCTGCTGCGCGGCTCGTACCACCTGTACCAGGGGTGGGGGCCGTTCGTCGGCAACGTCGTGATGGGCGTCGTGTTCGCCGAGTACTACCGACGGCGACGGCGCGTCATGCCGCTGGTCGTCGCGCACACCACGCTCGACGTCGTGGCGTTCGTCGGCTACGCACTGCTGCCCGAGGAGTGGCTCGAGGCCATCGGCGTCACCTGACGCCCGGCCCGGTGCGCCACCGCCCACGGCCTCCCGGTGCCGCCCGCCCTCACGGCGCTGCCGCACGCAGGTCCTTGACCACCTGCCGCACCGCGAACCCGCTGACGACGTTCATGGCGCCGCCGACGAACGCGAACAGCCCGAGCAGCACGCCGAACACGGCGAGGGACCCCTGGGGCCGCGCGATCAGCAGGAGGGCGAACAGCGTGCACACCAGGCCGAACGCCAGCGGCCAGTGCCAGCCCGGGTCACGGAACCGCGAGAGCGACACCGCACCGAGGATCGACACGACGCCGAGCACGAGCAGCCACGCGGCCAGCAGGAAGAACAGCACGCGCACGGTGGGCCCGGGCCACAGGACGACGACCACCCCGACGGCGACGCCGGCCAGCCCCTCGACCACCCACCAGCTCCACCCGGGCACGCCGCGGTCCGCAAGCCCCTGCACGACCGACATCACGCCGTCGACGATCGCGAAGATCCCGAAGAGCCACACGATGGCCCCGAGCGAGGCGGCCGGCTGCGCCATGAGCAGCAGCCCGAGGACCAGCAGCAGGATCCCGCGCACCACCGGGATCCACCAGACCTTGCGCACGGTCCGCACGACCTGCGCGGTGACGTCGTCGACCATCGTGACCTCCTCACGGCGCCCTGCGGCCCGTCGGGTCAGGTGGCGCGGCACGGGCCGCGCGACGGCACCCCCGCGCCGAACGTAGCGCGGACGGCGACACCCGGCGCGGCGGACGGGACCGCCCAGCCCACCGGGCACGCGGCCCGGTCAGGCCTCGGAGCGCCGGCCGCCGTACCGCCGGTGGACGGCCTGCTTGCTGACCCCGAGCATCACGGCGATCGCTGCCCAGGGGATGCCGGCGGCACGGGCGCGACGCACGGCGACCGCCTCGCGACGCTCGACCTCGCGGCGCAGCTGCGACAGCGCACGCAGCGCACCGAGCGGGTCGTCGTCCTCGGCACGGGCCACCAGAACGGACATGTCGGTCTCCTCCCCGGTCATCGAGGTGCCTTCCCGTCGACGTCTGACGTCAGTCCATGGTGACGCCACTCCCAGCGCCTGTCAACATATGTTGACTCCCGGGGAGGAGGCGACGCCCCGCAGGACCCGCCGCGAGGTGGACGAGCGCGGAGCAGCCCGCTGCCTAGACTCGCCATCATGCCGACCTCGCCGACGCGCGCACCCGACGGTGCCGGCGGCGACCCCGTCGAGCCCGGCGACCCCGCCGTCACGCCGCCGGCCGCAGCGCCGGGCCGCACCCTGACGGAGCCGACGTCCACCGACGCGGACGTCCGCGCGGTGCGCTCCACCGTCGACGTGCTCGACGTGCGCCCGTCCCGTGTCCACCGCGCCAACGACCTGCTGGGTGCCTCGCTGACCGCCGTCCTCGGGGTCCTCGTCGTGGTCCTGGCCACCTACGCGCAGAACACCACCACGGGCGTGGCCGAGGACGTCCAGGGCTTCGCGACGCTCCTGCGGCGGCTGCTCTTCGTGCCCGTGAACGTCCTGGTCGGCATCACCACCGTCGTCGTCCCGATCGCCGTGCTGACCGAGCTCGCGCTGCGCCGCCTCGGCCGCCAGCTGCTGCAGGCCGTGCTCGCCGCGATCACCGCGATCCTGCTGGTCGCGGTCCTGTACTGGATCTTCGGCACCTTCGCGTCCGACGACATGCTGCACGGCCTGTCCGTGCGGATCGGCGGGGAGTGGCGCCTGACCATCCCCGAGTACGTGGCCATGCTGACGGCCCTGCTCACGGTCGCCGGGCCGCGCAACCGCCGCCGCACGGTCTCGTGGTCCTGGAACCTGCTGTGGGTGACCACCGGTGTCGTGCTGGTCACCGCCGGGGTGTCGCTGGCCGGCCTCGGCCTGGCGCTGCTCGTGGGACGCACGGCCGGCCTGGGCGTGCGGTACCTGGGCGGCGTCGACCCCGAGCGCGCGTACGGCGACGCGCTGCTGGGGGGCATCCGGCGCGCGGGCGTCGAGCCGGTCACGGTCGCCCGCGTCCCCGACCCGTTCCTCGAGGCCGGCCGCACCCCCGCGACCGCCGACGCCCTGGCGCAGCTCCCGGAGGCCAGCGCCGCGCAGCACGCGCTCGTGCGGGCGTCGGGCGACCGCGTGTACGACGTCACCACCGACGACGGCCGACACCTCGACCTGCTCGTGTTCGACGGCGACCGGCAGGTCGTCGGCATGATCACCCGCCTGTGGCGCAGCCTGCGGCTGCGGGGCCTCGAGGGCCGCTCCGCCCTGTCCCTGCGGCAGGCCACCGAGCGCGCCGCCCTGCTGTCGTACGCCGCGAGCGCCGCCGGGGTCCGCACCCCACAGCTCCTCAGCATCGCCGAGGCCGAGGACTCGATGCTCCTGCTGCAGGAGAGCACGGGCGACGCCGTCCCGCTGTCGGACCTCCAGACCGACCAGATCGACGACGACGTCCTGCACGCCATCTGGGCGCAGCTGCAGCTGGCGCACTCCGCCGGCATCGCGCACCGCGCCCTGACGTCCGACGTGATCCTGGTCGAGCGCGGCCCCGCCGGTCCGCGGGTGTGGCTCACGGCGTGGGAGCAGGGCGACGTCGCGTCGTCCGAGCTCGCGCGCCGGATGGACACCACGCAGCTCGTCGCGCTCCTGGCGCTGCGCGTCGGGGCCGAGCGCGCCGTCGACTCCGCCGCCGAGGTGCTGCCCGCCGGCGACATCGAGGCCATCGGCCCGCTCCTGCAGACGGTCGCCCTGCCCCGGCTCACCCGCGAGGAGATGCGCGCCCACAAGGAGGTGCTGGCCGAGCTGCGGTCCGCGCTGGTCGCGCGCCTGCCCGAGGCCGACGTCCACCCCGAGCAGCTCGTCCGGTTCGGTGCCCGTACCCTGCTGACCATCGTCCTGACGATCGTGGCGGGCTTCGCGATCCTCGCGTTCGTCAACGTCGCGGAGATCGGCCCGGTGCTGGCTGCGAGCGACTGGCGCTACTCCGCGCTGGCTGCCGCGCTCGGCATGCTCACCCTGCTCGGCGCCGCCCTCGCGTTCGTCGCCTTCTCCCCCGTCAAGCTGCCCGTGTGGCGCGCCACCCTCGTGCAGACCGCAGCGACGTTCGTCGCCCTGGCCGCCCCCGCGGGGATCGGCCCCGCCGCGCTGAACCTGCGGATGCTCACCCGCCGCGGCGTGAGCCCCGCGCTGGCCGGCGCCACCGTCGCCCTGGTGCAGGTCAGCCAGTTCGTCACCACGCTGCTGCTGCTGCTCGTGCTCACCGTGACGTCCGGCGTGCACTCGCCGTCGTCGTTCTCGGTCTCGCCCAGCACCCTCGCCGTGCTCGCCGTGGTCGCCGCCCTGGTCGGCGTCGCGCTGCTGGTCCCCGCCGTGCGGACGTGGGTGCAGCGACGGGTCGGCCCCACCGTGCGCCAGACCCTGCCGCGGCTCATCGAGGTGCTCGGCCAGCCGTGGCGGCTCGCCCTGGCGCTGGGCGGCAACGTGCTCATGACCATGGGGTACGTGCTGGCGTTCGACGCGGCGCTGGCGGCGCTCGGGCAGCACGCGTCCCTGGTGCAGGTCGCGCTGGTCTACCTCACCGGCAACACGGCCGGCGCGGTGATCCCCACCCCCGGCGGCATCGGCACCGTCGAGTCGGCGCTCAGCCTGGGCCTGTCCACCCTGGCCGGCATCAACCTGGGTGTCGCAGGCACCGTCGCCCTGCTCTTCCGGCTGCTGACGTTCTGGCTGCGGATCCCGTTCGGCTGGCTCGCGATGCGGTACCTGCAGCGCGTCGGCGAGCTGTGAGACGGCGGGACGCCGACGGCCCCACGTCCCGGTGGTGTCCCGGTCCGTGAGGCCGTCGTGCCCGGCGCGGCGGAGCCGCTGCCGGGGGTGCTGCTGGGGGGGGCCGCTCAGGCAGCCAGTGCGTCGCGCTGGGCGGGCACGAGGACCGCGGCGTCGATGCGGGCGGCGATGGCCGCCCAGCGGGCCACGGGGAGTGCTGCGGGCCGGGCCTCGTGCGGCTCTGCGGCCGAGTTGCGCTGGTCCATGACGGAACCTCTCGTTCGGTAGCCCGGCTGACCGCGTGGGTCCCGTGGCTTTGCGTCCCCCCCTTGCGGAGGGTTTGCCGTTTCGCTGACAAGTCCGACATTAGACCTCTCTCACGTTCAACGGTAGAGATCCGGGTCACATGTCCTGGACGCGGGCCCAATTCACCCGGTCGGCGGGTATCGGCGGACCTGAAAGGTGCATGGCACATCCGGGCCGCTCGCCCGCAGAGGGCTGAGCGGGTGAACCTCGCGCGCCCCTCACGCACGACGACGCCCCCGCACCGGAGTCGGCACGGGGGCGTCACGCACGTGGCGGCGGGCCGGCGTCGGCCCTGCGCGGACGGTCAGCGGAAGGCGTCCTTGACGTTCTCGCCGGCCTGCTTGAGGTTGGCGGACGACTGGTCGGCCTTGCCCTCGGCCTCGCGCTCCTCGTCACCCGTCGCCTTGCCCAGCGCCTCCTTGGCCTTGCCCTCGGCCTGCTGAGCGGAGTTGCTGATCTTGTCGTCGAGACCCATGGTGAGCTCCCTTCGTCGGTGACCCCCCGACGTTAGGTCGCGTCCGCGGACCCCGCATCCGCAGCGCGTCCGGCGCCTGCGTCACCAGCGCCGCCCGCGGCGCCGTCCGGCGCGCCCTGCTCGTCGCGCAGGCGCGGCTCGGTGCGCCGGGCCGGCGCGAAGCCCGCCTTGTCGGCGTAGAACGCGCGCACCCGGTCCATGTCCGCGCGCACGTCGCCCGTCAGGGACAACGTCGGGCCCAGGCCCGCCGTCATCGTCGTGCGGTCCACGTAGCCCAGCGTCACCAGCAGGCCCGTCGCCCGCGCGATCCGGTAGAACCCCGACTTCCAGCCGTTGCCCGACCGGGAGCCCTCGGGCGTCACCACGAGGTAGAAGTGCTCGCCGGCACCCATCCGCGCCACGAGGTCGTCGACCAGGCCCACCGGGTCGCGGCGGTCCACGGGGATGCCGCCGAGCGCCCGCATGAGCGGACCGGCGGGCCCGCGGAACAGGGTGTGCTTGCCCAGCCACCGGAACGGCAGGCCCGCCTCCCACGCGATGGCCAGCATCAGGACGAAGTCCCAGTTGGAGGTGTGGGGAGCGCCCAGGATGATGCCCGCACCGTCGCGCGGCACCCGCTCGGTCCGCAGCGTCCAGCGGCTCACGCGCCAGTACGCGCGGGCCAGCCCCCGGCGCGCGGTCACGGCCGGGCCCCCGCGGGCAGGTCGGCGTCCCGGCACAGCAGCAGCAGCGTCATGTCGTCCTTCGAGTCAGGGTCGGAGCAGTCGGCGACGACCTCGTCGATGTCGACCGGGACCGTCGGGTCCGGCCGGTCGAAGTGCCGGACCAGGCGCTCGATGCCCACGGCCAGCGCCGTCGACCTGGAGTCGACCAGACCGTCGCTGTAGAGCACCAGTCCACCACCCGGCTCGATGTGCAGGTCCTGCACCTGCGGCGACCCCGTCCCCACACCCACCGGACGGTCCACCCGCATCGGCAGCAGCTCCGCGCCGCCGTCGGCCGCCAGCGTCAGCGGGCGCGGGTGCCCGGCGGCCGCGGCGCACGCCTCGCCCGTGAGGGGGTCGACGACCACCACGACGACCGTCGCCATGTCGTCCGGCATGGTCCGGCGCGCCAGCCGGTCGAGGTCCACCAGCGCCTCGCGCACGTCCGCGCAGCGCATGAGGTAGGCGCGCAGCGCGTTGCGCAGCTGACCCATCGCGGCCGCCGCCCCGAGCCCGTGCCCCGCGACGTCCCCGACGACGACCGCGACGCGCCCGTCCGGGAGCTCCAGCGCGTCGTACCAGTCGCCCCCCACCCGGCCGCCGGCCGCCGGCACGTACCGCGCCTGCACCGACCAGCCGGGGACCTCGGGCAGCCGGCGCGGCAGCAGCGAGAGCTGCACCGCGTGCGCCGCGGACATCTGCCAGCGGTTGCGCATGATGATGACCTCGAGCAGCCGGCTGCGCAGGTCCTCGACCGCGCGCACGTGCTCGGGTGCCCAGGGCTCGCAACGGCCGCGCACCTCCTCGCGCCACCGGTCGAACGACTTGCGCGGGCTCAGCCGCACGTCCGCGCCCTCGCGGCGGGCGATCGCCTTGTTCTGCGGGTCGCCGCCCCAGTAGATGTCGCGCACGTGCTCGTGCCGCAGCCAGACGATCACCTGCTCGTCCGGCAGCCGGACCGCCAGCAGCCCGGCGACCTCCGGCAGGCGCGCCGCGAGGCCCGGGTCGCTCTCGCCCAGCGCCGTGCGGACCGTCACGGCCTCCGGCTGCGCCAGCACCCAGGACCGCAGGGCGTCGACGTCCACGTCGGCGTCCCCCGCCGTGGCGGTCTGGTCGTCCGCGACCACCACGAGGCCGTGCGCCGGGACGACGGACAGCAGCCCGCCGCCGGCCGTCGCGAGCGACTCGGCCAGCCCGTGGTCGGGGTCGCGCGCCACGGGCAGGACGCGGGCCATCGCCGCCTGCGCCGCCAGCTCACGCTCCAGCTCACGGTCCTGGGACCGCGCCACCAGGCGCAGCGACAACGCCGACCCCAGGAACTCCGCGGCCGCTCGCACGCCGTAGGGCACCGCGTGGGGACCCGAGTAGTGGTGGCACGCGACCAGGCCCCACAGGCGCCCGTCGCGCAGCAGGGAGATCGACATGGAGGCGCGCACGCCCATGTTCGTCAGGTACTCGATGTGCACCGGCGAGACGCTGCGCAGCACCGCGTGCGTCAGGTCCAGGGGCTCCCCCGACGCCCGGTCGACGTCCGGCACGATCGGTGCGGGCGTGTAGCCCACGTCCGCGATCAGGCGCACCCAGTTCGTCTCGTACAGCGCCCGCGCCTGCGGCGGGATGTCGGTGGCCGGGTAGTGCAGCCCCAGGAACGGGTTGAGGTCGTGCCGACGCGCCTCCGCCACGACCTCACCGTTGTGGTCGGCGTCGAAGCGGTAGACCATCACCCGGTCGAAGCCGGTGAGCGCCCTGACCTCCTGGGCGGCGGCCTCGTACAGCTCCTCCAGCGTGCCCGCGCGGTTGAGGCTCTCCAGCGCCCCGCGCACCGCCTGGTACGTGTTGGGGAACGAGAAGGGGCGGGGGCCGTGCGCGGTCTCGAGCTCGACGACCAGCAGCGTCCGGCCGCCGACGGCCACGCGGTGCAGGATCACGTCCGCGCTCACCAGGCCGTGCGGCCCGGCCACCTCGACCGACAGCGGGTTGCGCGCCCGCAGGTCCCCGAACGTCCGCAGGTGCAGGCGCACCGCCTGGGCCGCGGCGGGTCCGACGACGTCGGCCAGGGGCGCACCGACCACGTCCCCGACCGCGCGGCCCGTCAGGTCGGCGACGTTGGCCGACGCGTGGCGGACCACGAGGTCCGTCTCCGAGACCGCCAGCAGGACACCGTGGGGCTGCACCGACCCGGGGATGCGGATGGGCTCGTCGGCGCACGTGTCGAGGTCCCCGGCGGGTGTGACCTCGACCGGTGTGCCGCGTCCCGCTCCGGCGACCTGCTTGGTCATGCTCGCTCCGTCTCCCTGGGCGCTGCGCGCGCCCCCTGCCTCGACCGTGAACGGTAATCGACGTCCGTGGGTCAGCCGTCGAAGGGGGCGTCGAGCCACGTCGACGGCGGGGGCACGAGCGTCTCCAGCTCCTCCAGCAGACCGTCGGGCAGGGGCGCGGCGGCCGCCGCGAGCGTCTGGGCCACACGCTCCGGGTGCGACATGCCCACGATCGTCGAGGCGAACCGCTCGTCGCGCAGCGAGAACTGCAGCGCCGCGGTCCCGAGGTCCGTGCCGCGTCGCGCGCAGACGGCCCGCATCGCCTCGACCGCGGCGAGCACCGCCGGCGGCGCCTGCCGGTACGCGTACGTCGTCGGGCCGCCGTGCTGGTGGGCGAGGATCCCGCCGCCGTAGACGGCCGCGTTGAGCACGCCCATGCCCTGCGCCCGCGCCGCGGCCACCAGCGGGCCCGCGGACCTGTCCACCAGGGTCCAGCGGTTGTGCACGAGCAGGACGTCGAAGACCCCGAGGGCCAGGTAGCGCCCCATCTCCTGCACGCGGCCCCCGGCCAGGCCGATGGCGCCGACGACGCCCGACTCCCGCAGCTCCACGAGCGCCTCCACGGCGCCGTCAGGCCCCGTGAGGTCGTCGAACTCGTGGAACTCCGGGTCGTGCAGGTGCACGAGAGGCAGGTGGTCCAGCCCGAGGCGGGAGCGCGACTCGTCGACCGAGCGCCGGACCCGCTCACCGGAGTAGTCCGCCCCGTCCGGGTCCACCTTCGTGGCGACGACGAATCCCGGCGGCACGCCGCCGGCCGCCGTCAGCGCCGCCCCGACGCGCCGTTCGCTCTCACCGCCGGAGTAGCCGTTGGACGTGTCGACCAGTCGGACGTCGCTGTGCAGGGCGGCCCGGACCGTGTCGATGCCGCGCTCCGGCGACACCTCCTCGCCGAACAGCTCCGGCATGCTGCCCAGCGGCCCGCCGCCGAGCGCGAGCGCGCTGACCGTCAGACCGGTCCCCGGCAGGGGACGCAACCAGCCCGGTCCACCGGGCACGTGAGCCACCGTCATCGCCCCTCCCCCCGCCGGCGTCCAGGACGGGACGCCGCCTCGCTCACCCGCCCAGGAACGCCCGCACCAGCGGACCTGCCGTCGTCGAACCGTAGTCCCCCTCGCCCACGAACACCGCGACGGCCAGGTCACCCTGGGCGGCGATCATCCACGCGTGGTTCCGCAGGTCAGCGTCCCGCCCGAACTGGGCCGTCCCCGTCTTCGCGAGCACCGGCTCCCCCGGCAGGTCGCCGAGCACGCCCCCACCGCCCTCGGTCACCACGGCGCGCATCATCGTCCGGAGCGCGGCCGCCTCGTCGGCCGTGAGCGGGGGCGCCGCGGGCAGGTCCGCCGCCTCCCCGGTGGCGTCGGTGTCGGAGTCCTCGGTGGCGTCCGGCTCCGCCGACGCGGCGTCTGACGGGGGCAGGACGAGGCGCGGCACGACCGTGCGGCCCGCCACGACGGACGCGGCCACGGTCGCCATGCCCAACGGGGACGCCAGCACCTGCCCCTGCCCGATCACGGAGGCGGCGTGCGCGGTGCCCGACGCCTCGTCCGGCACCGTCCCGAGGAACGCCTGGAAGCCGAGCTCCGCCTCGGGCTCGAGACCCAGTGACCGGGCGGCGTCCAGCAGCGCTCCCTGGCTGGCCAGGTCGCGCGAGCCGATGAAGGCGGTGTTGCACGACTGGGCGAACGCGGTGCTGAACGGCACGTCCCCCAGCGCCGCGGCGGGGTACCCGGGGAAGTTCTGGAACGTGCGGCCCTCCACCGCGATCGTCGGTGGGCAGCTCACGAGCGACTCGGGGCTCAGGCCGCCGCGCAGGTACGCGAGCGCGCTCACCACCTTGAACGTCGACCCCGGCGCGTACTGCCCGATCGTCGCGGTGGACAGCCCCTCGCCCCCGGGCCCGCTGGCCGCCGCCAGCACGTCGCCCGTCGACGGACGCACCGCGACGACGGCGGCCGCCGGGGCGATCCCGGCGACGAGGTCCTCGGCGCGCTGCTGCAGGGCCATGTCGAGGGTCGTGCGCAGCGGCTCACCGGCGACCGGGTCGACGGACAGCAGCACCCGCTGCGCGCCGCTCTCGGCGACCGCGCTCACCACCACTCCCGGCGTGCCGCGCAGCTGCGCGTCGTACCGGCGCTGCAGCCCCGACAGCCCGGCCATGTCACCGGCCGCCACCTGGCCGTCCGACGCCTCGATGATCTCGGCGGTCGCGTCCCCGACCGTGCCCAGGACGGGGCGCGCGAACGTCCGGGTGGGAGCCAGGGGCAGCTCGTCCGGCACCACGCCGACGCCGGGCAGCGCGGCCAGCGCGCCCACGTCGTACCCCGGGTCGCCCTCACGCACGACGATCGCCTCGACGAAGGCCTTGGGGCCGGCGGCCGCCGCCCGTGCGGCGAACGCCTCGGCGTCCATGCCCAGCGCGGCGGCGAGCCCGCGCGCGGCACCGTCGACCTCGCCCTCGGCGACACGCGTCTTGTCCAGGCCGATCCGCTCCACGGGTCGGTCCTCGACGATCATCGCGTCGCCCTGGCCGAGGACCGCACCGCGCTCGGCCGCCAGCCGCTGCACCCGCAGGCGCTCCCCCGGCACCAGGTCGGGCGCCAGCAGGGGCAGCTGCCAGCGGACCTGCCAGGGCGCCTCGTCGTCGGTGGCGCCGCGCACCAGGTGAGCGGACGTCGTGTACGTCCAGTCCTCGTCGGTCCACGGCACGTCCCACGCGACGGCGAGGGCGGCGGTCGCGCTCTGCTCGTCGTCCGCGACCGTCACGTCCCCCACCTCGACGGTCGCGACCGACTCCTGCAGCCCCTCGACGACCGCGGCACGGGTGGCCGCCAGCTCGTCGGCCGCGGGCGCGTCGGGTGCCAGGGGCACCTCCGCGAAGTCGCCGGACTCCAGGGCCCGCGCGAGGGACTCGGCCGCGGGGGCCGGGTCCGGGGTGCTCGGGCTGCACGCCGCCGTGGCCGTCGCGACCAGCGCCGCGATCACGACGGCCGCGGGCCGGCGCCGCAGGGCCTGTCGTCGGGGGGTTGCTGCCGCTCGCACCGTCGTCCTCCTGTCAGGTCCCCGCGACGTGACCGGCAGCGGCAGCGGTGCGGGCGCACGGCGTCGTGGCGCGGCCTCGCGGGCGACGCCCCGAGCCTGTCATCCCCGGGCCGGTCCGCGTGCGCGTTCCGGTGCGATCTTCACCCCTCCTCCTCACCCGGTCGCGTGCGGGAGACGTGCAGCGGGGGACGAACCGCAGCACCCCGTACGGTTCCGGTTGCATCTGGACGCATGTCCGGGACAACATGCCCCCATGGACGCAGGGGGACACCAGGGGACGCACCGGGTCGATCCGCCCGACACCGTCGGGCCTCTCGACCCGAGGGACCGGGAGCAGGCCGCCGCCGTGCTGGCCGCGGCGCTCGCCGGCGACCCCGGCTACGCGCACCTGTTCCCCGTCGACGCCCGCCGCGAGCGCGAGCTGCGCGAGGTGTACCGCATGACGCTCGCCGACGGCCTGCGCCACGGCCGGGTGATCGTCACCAAGCTGGGCGACGAGGTCACCGGCGTGCTGGCGCTGTACCCGCCCGGCACGTACCCCATGACGCCCGGGCGCTGGCTGCGCCAGGCCGGCCGCCTGGTGCGGATCGCGACCCGCACGCGCGAGCACAGCCTCGGCATCATCCGGTTCGGCGACCTCACGTCGCGCGGGGTGCCGGCCGACTGCTGGTACGTGGAGGCCTTCGGCGTGCGGCCCGACCTGCAGCGCGCCGGACGCGGCAACGTGCTGCTGCGCACCTTCCTCGACGACGTCGACGCCCGCCGGGCCCCGTCGTACCTGGAGACGACGAACGAGGCGAACGTCGGCTACTACGAGTACCGCGGCTACACCGACGCGCACGCCCCCGTGCCGCTGGCCCCGCAGGGCCCGCACATCTACCCGATGACCCGGCCCGCGGTCCTTCCCGTCGCCTGACCGGGGTCCACGTGCGTCGCGGGCGCCGGTCATGGCGTGGGCGGACCCTGGCGGGCGCGCTCGAGCAGCGCCTGCGGGGTCGCCGTCGCCGGGTCCCAGAGCGCGTCGACGAACCATGTCGCGCCGGCCTCGGCGAGCGCCGCCACGTGCTCGCGCGCAGCACCCCGGTCCGCTGGCAGCGCCCCGTGCAGCACGACCTCGAACGGTCCCGCGTCGGCGGGCCGGTGCTCGCGCAGCCACGTCACGACCTCCGCGACGTCCTGTGGGCCCAGCTCCTGCTCCGCGCGCTCGCCGCGGTGCTGGGGCACGACGCCGTCGAACCGGGCGGCGCGCCCCATCGACCGCTCCGACGGGAACGAGGCGACCACCCAGATCGGGATGTGCGCTCGACCGTCCGGCCGCACCACCGGCACCGGGCGCAGCTGCAGCCCCTCGACCGTCAGGTGGGCGCCCGCCACGTCGAAGAGCTCGCCGGTCCACGACCGTTCGAGGACGGCGAGGGCGTCGTCGAGCCGCTCCGCCCGCTCACGGACGGTGGTGGCCTCACCGCTGACGTGCGTGACCGCACCGTCGGTGGGCACGCCCAGCCCGACCGGCAGCACGAGGCGCCCGCCGGCGAGGTGGTCCACCGTGACCGCCTGCTTCGCGAGCACCCAGGGCCGACGACGCGGCGGGGCGAACACCAGGGCTCCGAGGGTGACCCGCTCGGTCCGCACGGCGGCCGCCGCGAGCACCGCCCACGGGTCCCACGCCTCCATGCCGCCGAGGTCGACGCCGTCCCACGTGAAGAACCCGTCCCATCCGTGCTGCTCGACCTCGACCGCCAGGTCCACCACCTGGCGGGCGGTGCCGAAGCTGCCGACGAACCCGTACCGCATGACGACCCCCTGCACGTCGGTGGCGAGCACCTCGTCGCCCGCCCGGGCATCGCCACCGTACCGACGGGCTCCGACATCGCGGCAGGCGCACCGCCGGCGCCGGGCCACCCCTCGCCCGGCCCGCGGAGCGGTACGGTCGCACCGGTCCGCCCGGCGCCGACGGGTACCGCGCCCCGCGCACCGCACGGACCACGGCTGGACGTCCGTCCACCCCCACGCCGCGACGCGCCGCGCCCTCGGTGGTGGGAACCGCGACGGGCGCCTACGGTGGCCGGGGACCCCGGCGCAGGACCCGCACCGCAACCGCCGGGGCGCAGTGCACGAGGGCAGGAGAGGGGGTGCGCCACGTGACCGAGGACGACCCGATCGCGCCGCCTGCGACTCGGCCCCCGGACGCCGCGCCCTCCCAGGTCAGGGAGCACCTGCCGCCCCCGGCGCTCCCCCCGGACGACGCCCTGGCCGAGCCCGCCCACGGCCGCACCCTGCCCGCGACGCGACCCGGCGACTCCTGGGTGCCGGTGCGCCGGTGGGTGCTGAGCGACGCCACCGAGCTCCGCTCGCTGCGCAGCGACCTGCGCGACCAGCTCGCCGCGTCCGCGCCGGAGGCCGGCGGTACGGGCGAGGACTCGGGCCAGGACAACGTCGTCCTCGTGACGTCGGAGCTCGCGACGAACGCGCTGGCCCACGGCCGGGCGCCGGCGCAGGTGACGCTGTCGCTCGACGGCAGCGCCGTGCTCGTCGTCGTGTCGGACTGCGACACCACGCACGCACCCTTCCTCGCCGACCGCCGCGAGCCGGGCGAGGGCGGGTTCGGCCTGCAGATCACGCGGCGGCTGTCGACCGACGTGGGCTGGTGGTCGGACGCCGGCGGCAAGCACGTCTGGGCCACCTTCCCCGCGCGACCGACCACCTGAGCACCACGCCGCCGGCACGCCGCGTGGGACGCGTGGCACCCGCAGGCGGTGATGCGGCGAGAATCAGCGCATGACGACGATCGACGGCGTGCTCCGGCTGCGCGGGACCACCCTGGGCGGGGGCACGCCCCGGGTGTGCGTGCCCCTGGTCGCGAGCACGCCGGACGCCGCGGCGCACGCCGCCGCGACGCTGCCGGCGGGCGCGGCGGACGTGGTCGAGCTGCGCCTGGACCACCTCACGGGGTCCGCCGGGGACCCCGCCCTCGTGCGTGCGGCCGTCGCCGCGACCCGCGCCGCCCTGCCCGCGCAGGTGCCGCTCCTGGCGACGTTCCGCTCCGAGCGCGAGGGCGGCGCCCAGAGCGCCGACGACGACGCCTACACGGCCGTCGTGGACGCGGTCCTCGCCGACGCGGGCAGCCCCGGCGGCGCGGACGCCGTGGACGTCGAGCTCGCGACCCCGGGCGTGACCGTGCTGGTGTCCCGGGCACGGGAGGCAGGCCTGCCCGTCGTCGTCTCGCACCACGACTTCCGGCGCACGCCGCCGGTCGACGAGCTCCTGAGCATCCTGCGCCGGCAGGGCGAGGCCGGTGCCGACGTCTGCAAGGTCGCGGTGATGCCGCACGACCCGGACGACGTCCTGGCCCTGCTCACCGCCACGCGCGCGTTCGCCCGCGAGGCCGACCGGCCCGTCGTGACCGTCGCGATGGGCACCCTGGGGCTGGTCACCCGGCTCGCGGGCGGGGTGTTCGGCTCCGCCCTGACCTTCGGGAGCGTCGGCACCGCCAGCGCCCCCGGCCAGGTGGACGCGCTGCGGCTGCGCGAGGTCCTGGCGCTGCTGCACGACGGGCACTGACCGGCGCACCCTTCCCTCCCGGGCCGCCGGTCCGCCCCGGGGTGCGTCAGACGCCGTCGGCGCGTCGCCCGTCGACGACCCGGGCGGCGGCACGGGCCTTGCCGACGTCGCCCCGGGGGTCGCCGCCCACGTCATCACCGGGGTCGTGCAGCATGTGCGACTGCACCAGCTCGTGCCGCTGCACGTACGTGTTGGCGACGGCCTGGATCGTCGCCGCGATCGGCAGCGCGAGGAACGCGCCCAGCGCACCGAACACCGCGCCGAACGCCAGCACCACGACGAACGACACGGCCGGGTTCATCTCCAGCGCCCGCGCGGACACCTTGGGCGCCAGCCACAGGTTCTCGACCTGCTGGTACGCCAGGATGAACGCGAGCACGCCGAGCGCCTGCGGCAGGCCCTGCGACGTCAGTGCGACCGCGACGGGCAGCGCGCCGCCGATGTACGTGCCGATCGTCGGGACGAACTGCGAGACGACGCCGGTGAACAGCGCGAGCGGCAGCGAGTACGGCGTGCCGAGGATCGCCAGGAAGGCGAACGTGGCGGCGGTCGCGATCGCCGCCAGCACGATGCGCGTGTTGATGAAGTCCGAGACCTTGACCTGGGTGACCTCCCACAGCCGCAGCACCTCCTGCTGGCGGTTCGGGGTGAGCCAGCGGCAGATCGACGCGCGGAACCGGGGGCCGGCCGCCAGCAGGTAGTAGGTCACCAGCAGGATCGTCAGCGTCGCGAAGACGCCACCGAGGATCGTCGTGCCGACGAGCAGCGCACCCGAGGCGACCTCGGTCCCCCACTCCTCCGCGCCCTGGCGCAGCAGCTCGGCGACGTCCGGCACCTCCACGTCGAAGCGGTCCTGCACCATCTCCTGCGCGGACGTGTACAGGTCGGGGACGTTGCCGACGAGCTGGACGAGCTGCTGCACGAACAGGTTGCCGAACAGCGTGGACACCACGAGGACGACCACGAGGCTCCCGAGCAGCGCGAACGCCGCCGCGGCCCCTCGCTTCCACCGGTGCCGCACCAGCCACACGACGATGGGCTCGAGCGCGAGCGCCACGAAGAACGCGATGAGCAGGTTCACCAGCAGGCTCTGCAGGGCGCCGATCGCGTCCCACGCGAACAGGCCCACGAAGACCGCGACGACCGCCATCGCCAGGCCCTTGCCCCACCAGCGCGGCGGGCGGCGGGCGTCGTGCTGCAGGGGACGCGTCCCCTCGTCGCCCGGGGAGTCGGGGGCACCGAGCAGCGGCGCGCCGGCGGACGGCGCGACGTCCGCGGTCCGCGGGGCGGCCGTCCGCGGGGCGGCCGCCTGCGGGTCCGTCGTCTGCGGGTCCGTCGTCTGCGGGTCGGTGGGCTGCGCGGCGGTGGGCTGCGCGTCCCCCGGGACGCCGTGCCCCGGGGAGTCGGGCGACGCGGGCGTGCTGTCGGTCGTCACGGGTGGGTCCTCCGCAGTGCGTGGCGTGGGGGGCGACGGGGGGCTGCTGACCTGCTGCTACGGCCGCACGAGGTGCCGGGCACCGTGCGTGCGGGCCCCACCCTAGGACCGCGGGCGACCGCTAGGGTCCGGACATGCCCAGCGGTGCCCCGGCCCCCGCCCCTCCCGTGATCGTCCGCGACGCGACGCCCGCCGACGGCGCCGCCTGCGCGGCGGTGTACGCGCCGTACGTGCGTGACGACGTGGTGTCGTTCGAGGACCGCCCGCCGACGCCGGCGGAGATGGCCGACCGCATCACCGCGGCGCTGGCGTCGCACGCCTGGCTGGTCGCGGTGCTGCCGCCCGGCCACCCCGACGCGGGGCGGGTCGTCGGGTACGCGTACGCCGTCCCGTTCGCGGCCCGTCCGGCGTACCGGTGGGCGTGCGAGACGAGCGTCTACCTCGAGCAAGGCCGGCGGCGCACGGGTGCCGGGCGGGCGCTGTACTCGGTGCTGCTCGAGCGCCTGGCCGCGCTCGGCTACCGGCAGGCGGTCGCCGGGTACGCCGAGCCGAACCCGTCCAGCGCGGGCCTGCACGCGGCACTCGGGTTCGAGGTCGTCGGCACGTTCCGCGACATCGGGTTCAAGCACGGTGCGTGGCGGGACGTCACCCGCGTCCAGCGCGCGCTGGGCGACGGAGCGACCACGCCGCCGGCGTGAACGGCGACCTGGGGCCCGCGGCGCTCGGCGGCCTGCTCGCCGGGTGGGGCATCGCCGTGCCCGTGGGCGCGGTGGGTGCGCTGCTCGTGCTGCTCGGCGCCCGGTACGGCCGACGCGTCGGC
>JAEWEJ010000247.1 GCA_023389455.1 Actinomycetes bacterium
CGTCGGAGCGGCCCGTCGAGGTCGGTGCGCCCGCCGTCCTTCCACGCGGACACCGCCGCCCGCACCGGACCGGCCAGCTCGGCCGGAGCCCAGACCGGCAGCGGGCGGCCGTCCAGCAGGTCGAGCCGGCCGGCACCGTCCTCCCGACGGACCGCGGCGGGGCGCAGCCACGTGTCGCACGCAGGGCACCACGCCACGTCGGGCCGCCCGCACCCACCACAGGCGACGGGGACCACGAGACCCAGCAGGTCGTGCCAGGCGGCGGTCCCGAGCGCGCGTCCGACCGCCGTACGTGTCATCGGCACGTCGCCGCCCTCGCGGTACCGGCGCGCACGGCGGCCCCCGTGATCAGGGTGCCGGGTGGGCGCGGGCGGCGGTGGGGTCACGCGGGCAGCGTGGCGCACGCACGGTGGCCCCGCGCCGGACGGACGCGGCGTGGTGGACGGCGACGTCCGCGGACGGCCTGTGGGGCGGTCACCGCGGGCGGGCGTCCGCCCAGCGTGCCGGTGCACGCGGCCGGACCCGCGGACGGGCCGCGGACCCGCGTCCGGACGGCCCGTGCGGCGGCCGGCTCAGCCGGGGAACGCGGCCCCGTCGACCTCGAGCACACCGGTGACGCCGGGCACGGCGACCCACGTCCCGCCCTGGTACCGCAGCAGGTCCCCGGCCGCGGTGACGACGTACAGCGTCCGCTCACCGCGGTCGGCGACCAGGTCGGTCGCGTCGACGACGGCGGGCAGCGGCTCACTCGTGCCCGCGACGGGCACGAGGTACGGCGTCGGGCCCGCGTCACCCTCCGCGAGCACGGCGAGGGTGACGTCGTCCACCCAGACGAGCGAGTCCGTCGGGACGAGCGAGGCCCCCGCGCGCACGGACGAGCCGAGCGTCAGGGGCGCACCGTCGGCGTCGCGCACGACCCCGGCGACGTCCAGCGTCGGACCGTCCGAGCCGCTGGACACGATCGCCACGCGCGAGCCGTCGCGCGACACGCGCACCGCCTGCACGGCACGTCCGGCCAGCCAGTCGCCGGACACCTCGACGGCCGTGCCGTCGGGGCGCACGGCGTCCAGGCGCCCCGCGATCGAGCTGCGCGAGGTCCACACCCACCCGTAGCGGTCGACGGACGGCGCAGCCAGGTCGGTCCCGCTCAGCAGCGTGCGCTGCTCCCCGTCGTCGCCCGGCACCGTCACGAGGGTCGAGGCGTCCGCGAGCGCGACCCGCACCTCGCCGTCGGTCGACCGGGCCGGAGCGGACGGCGAGGCGCCCACCACGTCCCCGACGCCGGCCACGGGCGTCGGGGTCCCGCCCGACACGACGAACGACCGACCGTCGACGAGGATCTCGAGCTCGGCCGGCTCCAGGGTCGGCAGGACCGCGGGTACCCCCTCGAGCACGCCCCCGGACGCCCCCGCCCGCACGTGCAGCCCCGTGATGCCCTGCGGGCGCAGCGACGCCTCCAGCTGGGCCAGCAGCAGGCCCCGGTCGGTGTCGAGCACGCTGCGTGCCGGCTCGAGCGCGAAGTCCGCGACGCCCTGCTCGACCGACACCGCCTCGGGCTTGAGCTGCGCCCCGGTCGGCAGGGCCGACGTCACCGCGTCGCGCAGCCACGGCGAGGGCCCGGCGAGCAGCGCCCGGACGATCGCGGTGGGCACGTTCTTGTCCCGGAACCAGCGGACCTCCTGCACGAACGACGTGCGGTCGGGCGTCAGGAAGTGCAGGTGCGTCTCACGGAACTGCTGCGCGAAGCGCTGCGAGCTCACCACGACGACGTCGGGGGCGTGCGCGATGCGCCAGTCGCCGCGGGCGTCCTGGACGAGCTCGTAGCGCAGGGTCTCCACGGCCTCCGCCGGTGACTCGAGGTACCGTCCCTCGCCGTCGACCTTCGCGGTGACCGCGAGCGTGACGGTGACCTGGGCGTCGCCGGTCTGCTCGACCTTGCGCTGGCTCGCCACGATGGTGCCCGCGCCGGGGTCCCACTCCGAGCGCTCCGACGGGGCGAGGAACTCCCGGGTCACGTCGAAGTCGCTGATCACCTCGGCGTCGGCCGCGAGCAGGAAGCCCTCGACGATGCCCGTCGGGCCCGCGTCCGCCTGCGGCCCCTGCGCGAGGACCACGACCCTGTCCTGCTCGAGCACCTCGCCGTCGCCGGCCGTGACGGGGCCGGAGGTGGGGATGGCGACGCATCCCGCCAGGGCGGCGGCCACGGTCATCACGCACGCCGCCGCGAGGACGCGCACCGGCCTGCTCACGACACCCTCCCCGCGTCCGCGCCCGAGCGCGCGGCGGCGTCGTCGCGCACGGCGTCGTCGCGCACGGCGTCGTCCCGCACGGCGTCGTCGCCGCGCACGGCGTCGTCCAGGCGCACGGCGCCCGCCCGCGCGCCACCGAGCCGCACGTCGTCGACGCGGACGTCGATCCGTACCGGGTCGGTCGGGTTGCTCACGATGGCGATCTCCCCCGTCATGGGCGGCAGCTCCGGCAGGGCGGTGGGATCGGTGCTCCGCCGCGGACCGGCGTCCACCACCGCGGGAGCGTCGTCCTCGGGCTCCAGCGGCAGCGGGGAACCCTCCAGACGGATCCCGGCGCGCCGTGGCAGCGTCAGCCGGAACGAGGCGCCCCGGCCGGGGCGGCCCCACGCCTCGAGCCGCCCGCCGTGCAGGTGGGCGTCCTCCAGCGAGATGGCCAGGCCCAGCCCGGTACCCCCGGTGGTGCGCGCACGGGCCGGGTCCGCCCGCCAGAACCGGTCGAAGACGTGCTCGGCCTCGTTCGCGGTCATCCCGACGCCGTGGTCGCGCACCGTGACGGCGACCGCGGTGGCGTCGACGCCGACGCGCACCTCCACGGCCGACCCGTCCGCGTGCTCCACGGCGTTGACGAGCAGGTTGCGCAGCACGCGCTCGACGCGCCGCGGGTCGACGTCGGCGTCCGCGCGGACGTCGGGCAGGTCCACCCGCAGCCACGACCCGCGCCGCACGGCCAGCGGCGTGGCGTTGTCCACGGCCTGCAGGACGATGTCACGCACGTCGCGACCCTCCGCGTCGAGCACCGCGGCACCGGCGTCGAACCGGCTGATCTCCAGGAGGTCGGCCAGCAGGTCCTCGAACCGGTCGAGCTGGGTCGCGAGCAGCTCGGCGGACCGCTTCACGGCGGGCTCGAAGTCCCCCCGCGCACCGTGGATGACCTCGCCGGCCATCCGGATCGTCGTGAGCGGCGTACGCAGTTCGTGCGACACGTCGGAGACGAACCGCCGCTGCAGTGCCGACAGCTCCTCCATGCGGTGGATCTGGTCCTGCAGGCTCTCGGCCATCTCGTTGAACGTCCGCGCCAGCGTCGCCATCTCGTCCTGCCCGTGCACGGCCATCCGCTCGGACAGGTGGCCGTCGGCGAGCCGCTCGGCCACGTGGGCGGCACTGCGCACCGGGTGCACCGTGCGCCGGGTGACCATCCACGTCATCGCGCCGAGGAGCGCGACGACGGCGACGGCCGCGAAGGCCAGCGTGCGCAGCAGGAAGTCGAGGCGCTCCTGCTCCGCCTGCAGGCTGTACAGGAAGTACATCTGGTAGGTGCCCGCCAGCGGCACCTCGACGTCCTGGCCGACAACGATGCCGGGCTCGACGCCGCCGTCGGCGGCCGGCAGCGCGACCGAGCGCCACTGCTGCCCCCCGCCCGCGACGGTCTGCTTCAGCTCACGGTCGATCAGCTCGACCAGCGACCGGTCGGTGGCGGTCGCGCCCACGCCGAGCGAGCTCGACGGGCCGGGCGCCCTCAGGAGGAACACGTCGCGCTCGCCGGAGCCGCCGTTGCGCTGCGCCGTGGTCACGTCCTCCAGCAGCAGCGCGACCTCGGTGGGCGTGCTCGCCGTCGAGGAGTCGATGACGTCCTGCGCCTGCTGGGTGCTGCGTGCGCTCTCCCCGAGCACCTGGCGCAGGCGGTCGTCGAACAGGCCCGCGCTCGTGCGCTCCCCCACGTACAGCCCGATGAGCGCGAGCGCGACGAGACCGATGGTGGTCGTCGAGACGAGGACCCGCAGCTGCAGCGACGAGCGCCAGCGGCGCACGACGGCGCGCAGCCGGCGCCCGGCACGTGCGCGGACCAGCCGGGCCCACGCGGTCAGCCGCGACACGCCCGACGCGTGCGGGCGTGCTCCCGGTCCACCCCCGCTCACGTCCCCGGCACGCCCGCCTTGTAGCCGACGCCGCGCACGGTCACCACGATCTCGGGACGCTCGGGATCGGTCTCGATCTTCGAGCGCAGCCGCTGGACGTGGACGTTGACGAGGCGGGTGTCGGCGGCGTGCCGGTAGCCCCACACCTTCTCGAGGAGCACCTCGCGCGTGAAGACCTGCCAGGGCTTGCGCGCGAGCGCGACCAGGAGGTCGAACTCCAGGGGCGTCAGCGAGATCTGGCGCCCGGCACGCTCCACCCGGTGGCCCGGCACGTCGATCGTGAGGTCCCCGATCGACAGGTGCTCGGGCGCGGGCTCGTCGCTGCGCCGCAGACGCGCCCGGACGCGGGCGACGAGCTCCTTGGGCTTGAACGGCTTCGAGATGTAGTCGTCGGCCCCGGACTCCAGGCCGAGCACCACGTCGACCGTGTCGCTCTTGGCGGTGAGCATGACGATCGGCACGCCCGACTCCGCGCGGATCTGGCGGCAGACCTCGGTGCCGTCCTTGCCGGGCAGCATGAGGTCGAGCAGCACGAGGTCGGGCTGGGTCGCCCGGAACACGCCGAGAGCCTCGTCCCCGTCCTCGCAGAAGACGGGCTCGAAACCCTCCGAGCGCAGCACGATGCCGATCATCTCGGCCAGGGCGGTGTCGTCGTCGACCACCAGCACGCGTCCCTTCATGCCGCCGATTGTCTCATCGACCACCCCTCCCCGGGGGCAAGCGCCGCGCGCAGGTGGGTGACCGGTGCGTCCGCGGCCGCCGCGACCTGCACCGTGGCACCATGGGGTGCCCGGCGCGCAGCGGTCGCCGGGGACCGCAGCACGCCTGGACACGAGGAGCCGGACGCATGACCTCCCCGCAGGACGACGGCCCGCGAGCGGCTCCGTGGGCGAGCCCCGCAGGCGCCCCGCCGCCGCCCCCGCCCGCGGCTCCCGCACCGACCCCCGACCCCGTGCAGGGC
>JAEWEJ010000329.1 GCA_023389455.1 Actinomycetes bacterium
GGCGCGCACCGCGCGCCGGGACCCTCGGCCGCTCATCGCACGACACGAGGGCGCCAAGGGTCGCGACCTGCGGCGCCCTCGTCGTGCGTGCGCACGAGACCGTGCGCACACCACCGGGTCCCACACCCACCTGGTCGCCGGGGGGATACGATCCCCGTCGACCGGCTTCACGCCCCACCCGAGGTAGCCCTCCGTGCTGAACTTCCTCATCCGCCGCATCGCGGCCGGAATCGCCACGCTCGTCGTGGCGCTCTTCCTCATGTTCCTGCTCGTCGATCGCGCGATCGACCCGCTCCAGGACCTCGTCGAGAGCACCGCACCCAACAAGCAGCAGCTCATCGAGCAGCGCATCCAGGACCTGAACCTGGACGTCAACGTGGTGGTGCGGTTCTTCCAGTGGTTCGGTGACCTGCTCACCGGCGACCTCGGCATCGCCTGGCGGTCCGGACGCTCCGTCAGCAGCCTGCTGACCCACGCGATCGGCTCGACGCTCGAGCTGGTCTCCGCGGCCACGATCCTCGCGGTGATCCTGGGCGTGACGGTGGGCATCGTGTCCGCGCTGCGTCAGTACAGCGCGTTCGACTACCTCATCATCTTCCTGTCGTTCCTGCTGTACTCGCTGCCGTCCTTCTGGGTGGCCGTGCTCCTCAAGCAGTGGGCCGCGATCGGGTTCAACGACTTCCTGCGCGACCCGGTGTTCTCCTGGCCCGTCATCATCGGCGCCTCGGTGCTCGTCGGCCTGCTGTGGTCGCTCGCGATCGGCGGCAGTGCGGTGCGTCGCGCCCAGGTCTTCGGCATCGCGACGGCGGCGAACCTCGGCCTCCTCGCCTACATCCAGCTCACCGGGTGGTGGGACCGGCCGACCATCGGACCCGTGCTGCTCGTCGTGCTCGGCGCCGGCACGGCCCTGGCGGTCGTCGGCGTGTTTGCCGGGCTGCACAACCGCCGGGCGCTGTGGACCGGGCTGACCGTCGTCGTCATCGGCGGCGTCCTGTACTTCCCGATGCAGGTCCTGTTCGACTCCGTCGCCGTGTCGAACTGGCTGATCTTCGGCCTCGCCGTGGTCGCGGCCGGCGTCGGCTACCTCGTCGGGCGTCTCTACGGCGGCCCGGACTGGCGGCTGTCGGCACGGACGGGCGCCCTCGTGGCCGTCGTGATGGGCGCGCTGACGTTCGTCGACCAGGTCATGCAGGTCTGGCGGCCGTACGTGAGGGCGCTCGACGGGCGACCGATCCCGACGTTCGGTGACCGCACCCCGAACCTCGGCGGCAACTACTGGGTGCAGGTCCTCGACTCGGCCACGCACCTCGTCCTGCCGACGGCGACTCTCGTGCTCATCGCGTTCGCGTCGTACACGCGGTACGCACGCTCGAGCATGCTCGAGGTGATGAACCAGGACTACATCCGCACGGCCCGCGCGAAGGGCCTCCCGGAGCGTCTGGTCATCGTCCGGCACGGCTTCCGCAACGCGATGATCCCGCTGGCGACGGTCGTCCCCATCGACGTCATCGCGCTGCTCGGCGGCGCGATCATCACCGAGGCCGTGTTCGCGCGCCCCGGCATGGGCCAGCTCTTCGTCAGGTCCCTGACGGAGGCGGAGATCGAGCCGGTCATGGCGTACCTGCTCATCACCGCCAGCCTCGCCATCATCGCCAACATCGTCGCTGACCTCGTGTACGCGTCGATCGACCCCCGGATCCGGTTGGACGCATGAGCACCCCGATGACACCCCCGCCCGACGCGACGGCCGACGAGCACCTCGAGAACGAGATCGAGCTCAAGGAGGTCGCGGGCCTCTCGCAGGGCCAGATCGTCCGCCGGCGGTTCTTCCGCCACAAGGGCGCCATCCTCGGCCTCGTCATGCTGGGCGCCACGACGCTGCTCGCGCTCTCGTCCGTGGGCGTCGGCCCGCTGCCCGGCTGGTGGCAGTGGACGCCCTACGAGACGCCGTCCGTGCAGAACGCCGGTCGTCCGACGCTGACCCTGCCGACCTGGCTCGGCGGCACCGGGTTCGCCCTCGGTGAGCACCCGTTCGGCCAGGACGAGATCGGCCGCGACATCTTCGCCCGCGTCATGGCGGGCGTGCAGACGTCGCTCATGGTCATGGTCGTGATCGGCGGCGTGGCCGCCGTCATCGGCATCATCGTCGGCGCGTCCGCCGGGTTCTTCCGCGGCCGCACGGACACGGCCCTCATGCGGGCGACCGACCTCGTGATCACCGTCCCCACGCTCGTCATCGGTGCGGTCATCGGCAAGATCGCCGGTGGTGTCAGCGGGCTGGTCTTCGCCATCGCGATGGGCGTCATCCTGTGGACGACGCTCGCGCGCCTCGTGCGCGGCGAGTTCCTGTCGCTGCGCGAGCGGGAGTTCGTCGACGCCGCGCGGGTCGCCGGGGCGAGCAACCTGCGGATCATCTTCAAGCACATCCTGCCGAACGCGATCGGCACGGTCATCGTGTCCGTCACGCTGATGATGAGCTCGGCGATCCTGCTGGAGACCGCGCTGTCCTTCCTGGGCTTCGGCATCCAGCCGCCCGAGATCTCGCTCGGTCAGCTCATCAACCAGTACCAGCAGGCGTTCGCGACGCGGCCGTGGCTGTTCTGGTGGCCCGGTCTGTTCATCGTGGTCATCGCGCTGAGCATCAACTTCATCGGCGACGGCCTGCGCGACGCGTTCGACCCCCGGCAGCGGCGGATCCCGTCCGAGCGCAAGATGGCCAAGGCGATGGAGGCGGACGCCTCGGCCGCACGCGCCGTCACCACGACTGTCCGCCCGTCCGACGACGGCCGCAACGCCGGGACGGGTGCGGGCTCGTGAGCCTGCTGCGGACGGGCTCCTCAGCCCGTGACCAGCACCGCGACGGCCAGCGCTGCCAGCACCACGACGGCACCCACCGTGGCGACGTGCACCTGGCGCGCGGGCCGCAGCCCCTGGTCCACGCGGACGCGCTCGGCACCGTCGAGGTACCCGGCGCCCACCAGGGCGTCGTGGCGGGCCTCGATGGCTGCGCCGACGCTCTGCGCGGTGGCCTGCAGCGACCGGACCGGGGCCCCGGCGGGCGGCACGACCGTGCTGCCCGCGGCGTCGCGGCCCCGGCGCACCAGGCGGGCCGTGGAGCTGGCGCGCGGTGCGGCGAACACCGTGACGTCGCCGTCGGTGGTCCGGACCACGAGGGACCAGCCGTACTCGACGCCGCGGTACGTCGGCCAGGGGATGCGGACCGTGCTCAGCACGTTGCGCACCACGACCTCGCCGTCGGACACCTCGACACCCGGGCGCCAGAACATCGCCCAGACCACGACCACGACGAGGCCGACCAGCGGCACGACGCGCAGCGCCTCCAGAGCGCCGTCGTCGACCGTGACCGCCGCCAGTGCGATCAGCCCGATCGCTGCGGCGGCCGCCGTCAGACCGCGTCCGTAACCCGACGTGAACTCCTGCGTGGCTCCCACGCGACCATGCTCGCAGACCGGCACACCACCGCCCCCACCGGGACGACGGCGCGTGTGCAGGAAGGACGCTGAACGGTGGCCATCGACACGCCTCCCGTCCCCACCCGTACCGACGAGCCCGTGCTGTCCGTGCGGGACCTCGGCGTCGACTTCTACGTCGACGGCACCTGGTACCCCGCCGCGGTCGACGTCTCCTACGACGTGCGCCCCGGCGAGGTGCTCGCGATCGTCGGTGAGTCCGGCTCCGGCAAGACGCAGTCGTCCATGGCGCTGCTCGGCCTGCTGCCGGCCAACGGCCGTGCTCGCGGGTCCGCCAAGATGGGCGACCGCGAGCTGGTCGGCATGCCGCGCAACCGCCTGCGCCGCATCCGCGGCAAGGAGATTGCGGTCATCTTCCAGGAGCCGATGACGGCCCTGAACCCGGTGTTCACGATCGGCTTCCAGATCGTCGAGACGCTGCGGGCGCACTTCGAGATCGGCCCGGCCGACGCCCGCGAGCGTGCGGTGGAGCTGCTGCGGCTCGTCGACCTTCCCGACCCCGAGAAGCGCGTCGACTTCTACCCGCACCAGCTGTCCGGCGGTCAGCGCCAGCGCGCGATGATCGCGCAGGCGCTGGCCTGCGAGCCGAAGCTGCTGATCGCGGACGAGCCGACCACCGCGCTCGACGTCACCGTCCAGGCGGAGATCCTCAAGCTCATGCGGGACCTGCGTGAGCGCATCGACGCCGGCATCGTGCTGATCACGCACGACATGGGCGTCGTGGCCGACATGGCCGACAAGATCATCGTGATGAAGGACGGGCGCATCGTCGACCAGGGCCCGGCCCTGGAGGTGTTCCGCAACCCGCAGCACCCGTACACGGTCAAGCTGCTCGACGCGGTGCCCCACCTGGGCCGCGCCACGGCGACCGCGGACCGGCCGGCCACCACGACCGCGCCCGTCGAGGCGCCGGCCGGGACCGCGGACGGCGACGAGCCGCTCGCGCTCGACGCCAAGGACCTGGTGATCGAGTACCCCGCGCGCCGTCGCACCCCCGCGTTCCGCGCCTGCGACGGCGTGACGCTGCAGATCCGGCAGGGTGAGGTCGTCGGGCTCGTCGGTGAGTCGGGCTCCGGCAAGACGACCATCGGGCGTGCGGTCGTCGGTCTGCTGCCGGTGACGAGCGGCTCGCTGAAGATCGTCGGCCAGGACATGGTCGGCGCGTCGATGAAGGACCTGAAGCCGCTGCGCACCAAGGTCGGCATCGTCTTCCAGGACCCGGGCTCCTCGCTCAACCCCCGCCTGCCCATCGGCGAGTCCATCGCGGAGCCGCTGCTGCTGCACCGCGGCGTCAAGGGAGCGGCGGCCCAGCGGGAGATCGAGCGGCTGCTCGACCAGGTGCGCCTGCCCCGGGCGATGCGCAACCGCTACCCGCACGAGCTGTCGGGCGGTCAGCGTCAGCGCGTCGGCATCGCGCGGTCGCTCGCGCTGGAGCCGCGGCTGCTGGTCGCGGACGAGCCGACCTCCGCGCTGGACGTCTCGGTCCAGGCCTCGGTGCTGGAGCTGTTCCAGGAGCTGCAGCGCGAGCACGGGTTCGCCTGCCTGTTCATCAGCCACGACCTCGCGGTCGTGGAGATCCTGTCGGACCGCATCGCCGTCATGCGCAACGGCCGGCTGGTCGAGGTGGGGGAGACGTCGCAGGTCGTCAACAACCCCCAGGACCCGTACACGCAGCGGCTCATCGCCGCCGTGCCGGTGCCGGACCCGGAGGCCCAGCGCGAACGCCGCATCGCCCGCGACGCGCTGCTCGAGGCGCAGCGGGCCGAGCTCGAGGCGGAGGACGACCGGCAGGCGGCCGACGCGGCCCGGTCCGAGGAGCTCGGCATCGGCGAGGTCGACAACGAGCGGACCACCCGCCCCGGCGTCTGACCCGCTCGCCCGGCCGTCCCGGCCGCGACGCACCGACCACCCACGACGCCCGGTCGCCCCACGGC
>JAEWEJ010000331.1 GCA_023389455.1 Actinomycetes bacterium
CCGAGGTGGGCGGTGAGTGCCCGGACCGCGTCGGGCACGAGCGTGTAGTACGCCCAGACCCCCCGCTTCTCCCGGGTGACGAAGCCGGCGTCGGTGAGCACCTTGAGGTGGTGGGACACCGTCGGCTGCGACAGCCCGACCGGCTCGGTGAGGTCGCACACGCACGCCTCGCCGCCGTCGTGGGCGGCGATGAGGGACAGCAGCCGCAGACGCGCCGGGTCGGCAAGCGCCTTGAGCGTGCGGGCGGTGCGCTCGGCGTCCTCGGTGCTCATCGTCGAGCCGGTGGCAGGGCTGCAGCAGCCTGTCGACGCGGTCGAGGTCACCGGGAGCAGGTCGAGAGCCATGCCGCCCATCATGCGCCACGCATTGACGCCTGTCGATGTTGACAGCCGTCGATGCCTGGTCCACGCTCAGGTATCGACGGGTATCGATATGAAGGAGAAGTGATGGCACAGGACATCCGGGAGCAGGTCCGGGCGCGCTACGCGCTGGCGGCCGTGCAGGGCAGCGGGGACGCGGGCTGCTGCGGCGGGGACCCGGTCGGGGGGTGCGGGCCGACGGTGATCGACGAGCGGTTCGGCGCCGGGCTGTACGGGGCGCAGGACGCCGCGGCGGTGCCGGCCGAGGCGCTGGCGGCGTCCCTGGGCTGCGGCAACCCGCTGATGGTCGCCGAGCTGCGCGAGGGTGAGCGGGTGCTCGACCTGGGCTCGGGCGGCGGGATCGACGTGCTGCTGTCCGCGCGGCGGGTCGGAGCGACCGGGTTCGCCTACGGGGTCGACATGACCGACGAGATGCTGGACCTGGCCCGCGCCAACGCGGCCAAGGCCGGCGCGACGAACGTGGAGTTCCGCAAGGGCACGATCGAGGACCTCCCGCTGGACGACGCGACGGTCGACGTCGTCATCTCCAACTGCGTGGTGAACCTGTCCCCGGACAAGCCGGCTGTGCTGGCCGAGGCGTTCCGGGTGCTGGTGCCCGGCGGCCGGTTCGGGATCTCCGACGTCGTCGCCGAGGACCACCTGACGCCTGCGCAGCGCGCCGAGCGCGGGTCCTACGTCGGGTGCATCGCCGGGGCGCTGTCGCGCACCGAGTACCTCGAGGGCCTGGCGGCGGCCGGGTTCGTCGACGCAACGGTCGAGTTCACCCACACCGTCGCCGACGGCATGCACGGCGCGATCGTGCGCGCCCGCAAGCCCGCACCCCAGGACGCGTGATCGACGGGCGGTTCGCCGGTGCGAGCCGCCCGCAGGCGTCGCCGGTCCCGCTGCCCGGCCCGCACGGGACGCGAGGGTCGCACCCACCCAGGGTGCGGCCCTCGCGTCCGGGTCAGGCGGTGACGGGCTCCACGCCGAGCACGGAGAGCAGGGCCAGGACGCGGCCGCGGATCTCGTCACGGATCGGGCGGACCGCCTCGATGCCCTGGCCGGCCGGGTCGGCCAGGGCCCAGTCCTCGTACCGCGTGCCGGGGAAGATCGGGCAGACGTCGCCGCAGCCCATGGTGATGACGACGTCGGACGCCTTCACCGCGTCGGCGGTGAGGACCTTCGGGCGCTCGGCCCGGATGTCGATGCCCTCCTCGAGCATCGCCTCGACGGCGACCGGGTTGATCTGCTCGGCCGGCATGGACCCGGCGGAGCGGACCTCGACGGCCCCGCCGGACAGGTGCCGCAGGTAGCCCGCGGCCATCTGCGAGCGGCCGGCGTTGTGGACGCAGACGAACAGGGCGGACGGCGTGGTGTCGCTCATCGGGTCTCCACGGGGGTCACGTGCTGGGCAGGGTCAGGTCGGGCAGCAGGTCGGTGAGGAGCGCGCGGACGCGCCGGTCGATCTCGTCGCGGATCGCGCGGACGCCGGCCTCGGACGCGAGGGCCGGGTCGCCGACGACCCAGTCCTCGTACCGCGTGCCGGGCAGGACCGGGCAGGTGTCGCCGCAGCCCATGGTGATGACCACGTCCGCCGCCCGGACGGCGTCGTCGGTGAGCGGCTTGGGGAACGCGTCGTCGTCCGCGCCGAGCTCGGCCAGCAGCGGGCGGACCGCGGCGTGCACGTCCGCGGCGGGTGTGGCCCCGGCGGACCGGACGGTGACGGCGTCGCCGGCGTGGTGGCGCAGCAGGGCGGCGGCGAGCTGGGAGCGGCCGGCGTTGGCGACGCACACGAAGAGCACCTGCGGGCGGGTGCCCGCGGCGTCCAGCGCCCGCGCGGTGTCGGTCAGCCGCTGGCGGGCGAACCGCTCGGTGTTGACGACCAGGTGCGAGCGGACCGTGGAGGACCGGGCCAGACCGGTGTACGACTCGCGGACCACGCTGAGCACCGCGTCGGGGTCGCGGTCGGGGAACGCCGCGGCGAGCTGGTCGGCGATCCGCACGAGGGCGTCCTCGGCGTCGGTGAGGCCGGCCAGCGGCACCGCGGTCGAGGCCTCCACCGCTGCCGGCGCGAAGGAGTCGAGCAGCGTGGTGACCGCACCGCGCAGCGCCGGCCGCACCCGGTAGTACACCCAGGTCCCGCGGCGCTCGGACGTCAGCAGGCCGACGTCCTTGAGCAGCCTGAGGTGGTGGGAGACCGTCGGCTGGGAGACGGCGGCGACCGTGGCCAGGTCGCACACGCACGCCTCACCGGTCGGCGTGGCTGCGATGAGCGACAGCATCCGCAGGCGCAGCGGGTCACCCAGCGCCTTGAGGGTGGCGGCGACGTGCGCGGCGGCGTCGGCTCCCATCGCGTGGTCGGCGGGCGAGGTCTGCGGCGTGCAGCCACCGCCTGCGGTGACGGCGGTCGTGGTCATGAGCGTGCCTCCTGCGGCTCGGCGGTGGAGGGGGAGGTCGAGGAGGGCGGGAACCAGCGGTCCCGCGCCCAGAGGCTGACGTAGACCAGCGCGACCAGGACGGGGACCTCGATCAGCGGACCGACCACACCGGCCAGCGCCTGGCCCGAGGCCGCACCGAACGTCCCGATCGCCACCGCGATCGCGAGCTCGAAGTTGTTGCCCGCGGCGGTGAACGCCAGCGTCGTCGACCGCGCGTAGCCCAGCCCGAGGCCGCGCCCGGCGGCCAGGCCCACGGCCCACATGACCCCGAAGTAGACCAGCAGCGGCAGCGCGATCCGGGCGACGTCGAGCGGTCGCGACGTGACGGCCTCACCCTGCAGGGCGAACAGCAGCACGATCGTGAACAGCAGCCCGTACAGCGCCCAGGGACCCACCCGCGGGACGAACCGCTCCTCGTACCAGTCGCGTCCGCGCGCCCGCTCGCCGATCCACCGGGAGGCGAAGCCGGCGAGCAGCGGGATGCCGAGGAACACGGCGACGTTGACCGCGATCTGCCCCACGGAGACGTCCAGCCCGGCGGAGTCCAGGCCCAGCCAGCCCGGCAGCACCGTGAGGTAGAACCAGCCCAGCAGCGAGAACGCCACCACCTGGAACACCGAGTTGACCGCGACCAGCACCGCGGCGGCCTCACGGTCGCCGCAGGCGAGGTCGTTCCAGATCACGACCATCGCGATGCACCGTGCGAGGCCCACGACGATCAGCCCGGTGCGGTACTCGGGCAGGTCGGGCAGCAGCAGCCAGGCGAGCGCGAACATCAACGCCGGCCCGACGACCCAGTTCAGCGCGAGCGAGCTCACCAGCAGGCGCCTGTCGCCCGTCACCGCCGCGACCCGGTCGTAACGGACCTTCGCGAGCACCGGGTACATCATCACCAGCAGCCCGAGCGCGATCGGCACGGAGATGCCCCCGACCTCGAGGCGCGCGAGCCCGTCGCCGAGAGCAGGGACGAACCTGCCGAGCACCAGGCCGGCGACCATGGCCGTCCCGATCCAGGCCGGCAGCCAGCGGTCGAGCACCGAGAGTCGCAGCCTCGCGTCGCGAGGGGCTTGGATCGACATGGCCCTATATTGACAGACATCAAACCAACGCCGCGCGAACGGGGGATGACGAGTCGTCGTCCCGCCTGCCGGGGGCCGCCTGGGGGCGGCGGGGGTCCGCAGGACGAGCAGTCCCAGACCTCGCGAGCCGACCGCGTCGACCAGGGTCCGCGCTCTGCGGGTGGTGCTGTGGCTGTCCGGGGTTGGGGCAAGGGCTACCGTCGAGGTGGATCCCGACGGAAGGACCACCGGCGATGGCGCTGCTGACCTGCCACTTCTTCTCCGAGGCGCTCGGGGTGAGCACGGCTGCGACCGTGCTGCTGCCCGAGTCGGCGCGCGGCCAGATCGGCATGGGTGGCGCCGACGTCGAGGGCCCGCCACCCGTGCTGTACCTGCTGCACGGGCTCTCGGACGACGAGACCATCTGGACGCGCCGCACGTCGATCGAGCGGTACGTCGCCGAGCGCGGGATCGCGGTCGTCATGCCGCGTGGCGGGCGCTCGATGTACGCGGACGAGGTGCACGGCGGCGGGTACTGGACCTTCCTCTCGCAGGAGCTGCCGCGGGCCGTGCAGCACTTCTTCCGGGTCTCCGACCGGCGCGAGGACACGTTCGTCGCGGGCCTGTCGATGGGCGGGTACGGCGCGTTCAAGTGGGCGCTGCGCGAGCCGTGGCGGTTCGCGGCGGCTGCCAGCCTGTCGGGGGCGCTCGTCGTCGGCGGCGAGCGGGCCGCCTTCCTGCGCGACGGCCTGGTGCCGCACGTGTGGGGCGGCGCCGACCCCGAGGGCACCGACGACGACCTGCTCGCGCTGCTCGACCGCGCCGACCCCGCCGCGCTGCCCGCGCTCTACGCGACGTGCGGCGCGCAGGACGACCTGGTCGACACCCAGCACGCGTTCGTCGAGCAGGCCGCGGCGCGCGGCATCGAGGTCGAGGCGCACGTGCACCCCGGTGCCCACGACTGGGAGTACTGGGACGAGCACGTCCAGCGCGTCCTGGACTGGCTGCCGGTACGCCGCTGAGCCGGGGCGCCGGGTCCCTGCCCGGGCGGGCGCGGCCGGGCGCGGACAGCGTCGGGCGCACCCACCTGGAGGTGCCATGAGCAGCCCGATCCCCGACCCCGGAGCCGTCCCGGACGAGCCGAGCTTCTCCGACCTGCCCTCCGACGACCCGCCCGCGCCGGGCGAGCCGGTGCCGGCGAACCCGGACGTCGACCCCGAGGACGACCCGACGGGCGACTGAGGCCGGTCGGTAGGCGGCGCGGTCGGTAGGCGGCGCGGTCGGAGGCAGCGCGGTCGGTGGGCCGCGCGGAGGCCGCGCGGTCGTCCGCAGCGACCACGCGGCGACCCGCCGTCCCTCAGCGCCCGGCCGACCCCAGCACCTCGGCGAGCTCCGCCGGCCGGCTCACCATCGGCCAGTGCCACGTCGGCAGCTCGACGTAGGTCCAGTCGCCCTCGACCATGTGGGCGAACAGCGGCACGTGGCGCGCCATCTGCCGCACCTGCTCGACGCCGAAGCTGCACAGCACCCCCGTGCGGGGCAGTCGTTCCCACGCGCCCGTCAGCGCGACCGGCTCGGTGGCGGTCCGCCAGGGCTGCGGCCGGGAGGCCGCGACGAGCTCGGTGACCGTCGCCTCGTCCACCTCGGGCACGTCGGCGGCGAGCGCGGCCCAGGGCGGGGGCGGGAGCTTCCAGCCCTCGCCCTGCGTCACGACCGCGTGCTCGTTGGCGGCGCGGGCGTCGGGGCCGTCGAAGTCGGCCTGGGCCGTGCCGTCGGGCAGAGGCCCCGTGTCGACGTACACCAGGCGCGCCACGCGCTCGGGCACCCGGTCGGCAGCACTGGTCGTCACCAGCGCGCCGTAGCTGTGGCCCACGAGCACGACGTCGTGCAGGTCCTGCTCCTCCAGGAGGCGCACGACGTCGTCGACGTGGGTGGACAGGTCCGTCTCGGGCGTGGCGAGGTGGGCGCGCTCGCCCATGCCCGTCAGATCGACGGCGTGCACGACGTGACCCTGCCCGCGCAGCGCGTCGGCGACGGGCTGCCAGACCTGGGCGCCGAGCCAGAAGCCGGGGACGAGGACGTAGGTGGTGGGGCTCATGACGACGACGCTAAGGTCAATTGTGGACAGTATCCGCCCGGTATGCCGAAGGCGTCCGACGCACCCCCGCGCGAGGCACGGAGGAGGGGCGTGACCCGCCCGACCGCGCGCGTGCTCGCGATGCTCGAGCTGCTCCAGACGGGCCGGCAGCGGACGGTGGCCGACCTCGCCGCCGCGCTCGAGGTCGACGAGCGCACGGTCCGGCGGTACGCCGAGCACCTCGCGGACCTCGGCATCCCCGTCGAGTCGCAGCGGGGCCGGTACGGCGGGTACCGGCTGGCCCCCGGCCACAAGCTGCCGCCGCTCATGCTCACGGACGACGAGGCTGTCGCCGTCGTCCTGGGCCTCACGCTCGCGGAGCGGTCGGGCGTCGCCACCACCGGCCGTGTGGCGACGGCCAGCGCGCTGGCCAAGGTGACGCGTGTCCTGCCGCGGACCCTGAGCGACCGGATCGAGAGCCTGCTGGCGACGGCGCAGTTCACGGCGCCGGTCCGCGCGGCGGTCCCCGCCGGCACGGACACGCTCCTGGGTCTCGCGTCCGCCGCGCAGGCGCGCCGCACCGTCGCCATCGCGTACACCGCCTGGGACGGGCGGGAGTCGCGGCGCGACCTCGACGTCTACGGCGTGGTCCTGCACTCCGGCCGCTGGTACGTCACCGGCCTCGACCACGTCCGCGGCGAGGTGAGGACGTTCCGCCTGGACCGCATCGCGTCGGTCGAGCGGGTCGACGGCTCCTGCGACGTGCCCTCCGGCTTCGACGCCGGCGCGCAGGTCGTGCAGGGCATCGCGGCGGTGCGGTGGTCGCACGAGGTGGCCGTCGTGCTGCGGACCACCCTGGCGGAGGCGCGCGCGCAGCTGCCGCCCAGCGTGGGGCGCGTGAGCGAGCGGGCCGACGGGGTGCTGCTCGAGGCGCGTGCGGAGCACCTCGACGGCATGGCCCGCATGCTGGCCGGGCTCGGCTGGGACTTCGACGTGGTCACCCCGGACGCCCTGCGCGACGAGGTCGCGGCGCTGGCGGACCGCCTCCGGGCCGCTGCGGGACGCCGGGCGGCGCACCCCTGAGCAGGGCCGTTCTCCTGGCGAGGAGGCGCTGACCTGGACGGATGTCCACCGGGGCGAGCCCGTGCCGACGCGCGCCCGGACGCGTGCACCCGGGGGACCAGCCCTTGACGAATCCTCCTGTTCGCGTAGGTTAGGCGAGCCTCACTTAGGCAGACCTCACCACGCGTCCCGTCTGCGGCACGCGTCCGTCCAGGGGGAGCACCGCGCGTGCACGAGCTGCTGTCCGCCGCGAGCGCCGACGCCTACGTCGACGCCCTTCGCGGCACCGTCGACCGGGTCGCGACCCGGTTCCGCACCACCACCCAGCCGTTCTCCGGCGCCGGCCGCGAGCACCTGCAGGCGCTCGTCGACGCGGTCGACCTCGACGGTCCCGGCTGCGGGACCCCTGCCGCGATGCAGGAGGTCGACGACCTCTTCGCGCAGCACGCGGTGTGGTTCCACGACCCCGCGTACACCGCGCACCTCAACTGCCCGGTCGCCCTGCCCGCGGTCGCGGCCGAGGCCGTGCTCGCGGCCGTGAACCCCAGCGTCGACACGTACGACCAGTCGACCGTCGGCACGCTCATGGAGCGCCGGCTCGTCGCGTGGACCGCGGGCCGGATCGGGTTCGTCGCCGGCGGCGGGGTCTTCACGTCGGGCGGGACGCAGTCGAACCTGCAGGCGCTGCTGGTGGCCCGCGAGCACGCGCTGGCGTCGCGGCCCGGCGCCGCGCTCGCGGACCTCGTCGTGCTGGCCACCGCGTCCAGCCACTTCTCGGTGCAGCGGGCCGCGCGCCTGCTGGGTCTCGGGCGCGACGCGGTCCGCCTCGTGCCCGTGGACGAGCGCGGGCGCATGCGCCCCGACGCCCTGGCGATCGCCCTGCGGCGCGTCGAGCGGGACGGGCGCCACGCGATGGCCGTGGTCGCCACGGCCGGCACCACCGACCGCGGCTGCGTCGACCCCCTCGCGGCGGTCGCGGACGTCTGCGACGCCGAGGACCTGTGGCTGCACGTCGACGCCGCGTACGGCTGCGGCCTGCTGGTGAGCCGCACCCGCCGGGACCTGCTCGACGGCGTCGAGCGCGCCCGCTCGGTGACGGTCGACTTCCACAAGGCGTTCTTCCAGCCGGTGTCGTCCTCCGCGCTGCTCGTGCGGCACGGGGCGGACCTGCGTCTGGTCGCGCACCACAACGACTACCTCAACCCCGCCGGCGCGGACGAGCCGAACCAGGTCGACGTGTCGCTGCAGACCACGCGCCGCTTCGACGCCCTCAAGCTGTGGGCCACCCTGCGCGCGCTCGGACCGGACCGCCTGGGGGAGATGGTCGACGCGACGATCGACCTGGCCGCCGCGGTGCACCGCGTCGTCGACGCCGACCCGGACCTGCGGCTGCTGTCGCCCACGGACCTGTCGACCGTGCTGTTCCGCTACCAGCCCGCCGGCCTGGACGACGCCCGCGCGGACGCCCTGGTCGGGCGGGTGCGCCGCGTGCTGTTCGACTCCGGGCGCGCCCTGGTGGCCCGCACGACGCTCGACGGCCGCCCGTGCCTCAAGCTCACGCTGCTCAACCCGACGACCACGGTCGACGACGTCCGCGGCGTCCTGGACCTCGTGCGGCAGACCGCCGCCGGCCTGCTCGAGGGCGAGGACCTGCTGCGTCAGGGCGAGGCGGTGGCCTCGTGACCGCGTCCGGCGCGTCGCCGACCGTGCTGACCGCGACCCTCCGGCCCGACACGATCCGGCCCGACGCCCCCGTCCACGACGTCGTGGGCGTCGGCATCGGCCCGTTCAACCTGGGCCTGGCCGCGCTCGCCGACCCGCTCGACCTCGACGCCGTCTTCCTCGACCGCGCCGCGGACTTCCGCTGGCACCCCGGGATGATGCTCGACGGCGCGACGATCCAGGTGCCGTTCCTCGCTGACCTCGTGACGATGGCCGACCCGACCAGCCGCTACTCGTTCCTCGCGTGGCTCAAGGCCACGGGGCGGCTGTACCCGTTCTACATCCGCGAGAGCTTCTACCCGCTGCGCGTCGAGTACGACGCGTACTGCCGCTGGGTCGCGCAGCAGCTCACCAGCCTGCGGTGGGGCCGCGAGGTCACCGCGGTCGAGGTGGACCCGCACGACGCCGACCTCTACGTGGTGCACGCCCGCACCGCCGACGGCGTCGAGGCCTACCGCACGCGCCACGTCGTGCTCGGCGTCGGGACGCAGCCTGTGGTGCCCGCCGCCCTGCGCGATCTCGACGGGCCGGTGGTCCACTCGTCGCAGTACCTGCCGCACCGCGACCGGCTGCGCGCGGCCGGGTCGGTGACGGTGGTCGGGTCCGGGCAGTCGGCCGCCGAGATCTACCGCGACCTGCTCGACGCGACCGGCCCCGGCGGCCCGCGCCTGGACTGGGTGACGCGCTCACCGCGGTTCTTCCCGATGGAGTACGCGAAGCTGACGCTGGAGATGACGTCGCCGGAGTACACCGACCACTTCCACGCGCTGCCGACGGCCCTGCGCGACCGGCTCTCGCGCGAGCAGCGCGGCCTGTCCAAGGGCATCAGCGCTTCCCTCGTCGACGACATCTACGACACCCTCTACCGCATGAGCGCCGCCGGGCCCGTGCCGACGACCCTGCTGACCGACACCGAGGTGCGCCAGGCGGTGTGGGACGGCGAGCGCTACACGCTGCGGCTGCACCACGCGCAGCTCGGCGTCGAGCACGAGCGCACCACCGAGGCGCTCGTGCTGGCCACGGGCTACGCCGCGCAGGTGCCGGACGCCGTCGCGCCCATCGCCGACCGCCTCGACCACGACGAGCACGGGCGGCTGGCCGTCGCACGGGACTACTCGGTCGACGGTGGCCGCCGCCGCGTCTTCGTGCAGAACGGCGAGGAGCACACGCACGGCGTGACCGCGCCGGACCTGGGCTTCGGTGCGTGGCGCTCGTCGACGATCCTGGCCGCCGTGTGCGGGCGCGAGGTGTACCCACGGGAGACGCGCATCGCGTTCCAGGACTTCGGGGTGCCGGGCGACGACCGGCCGGCCCCCGCGGGAGCCGCGCGCGTCACGGCGGTCGACGCATGACGACGCCGCGCCCGCTGCCCGCACCCCGCTCCCTGCCGACCGAGCCGCTGTCCGCGCCGACGGTCCGCGACGAGGCGTGGCGGCGCATCGGCCCGGTCCGCCTCGACCGCGTGGTGCCCGAGCGCGACGCCCTGACGCTGCACCACTGGCTCACGCACCCCGCCTCGGCGTACTGGCAGATGACCGACCTCGGCCTCGACGACGTGCTCGCGTACGAGCAGCGGCTCGCGGCGTCGACCGACGAGCACGCGTGGCTCGGCCGCGTCGCCGGCCGCCCGAGGTTCACGGTGGAGACGTACGACCCCTCGCGCGTGCTGCTCGCGGGCGTGTACCGGGTGCGCGAGGGCGACGTCGGGATGCACCTGCTCGTCGCGCCGCCCGACGGCCCGCGCCTGCACGGCCTCACCGACGCCGTCATGGCCGCGACCCTGCGGTTCTGCTTCGGCACGCTGCGCGCGCAGCGCGTCGTGGTCGAGCCGGACGTGCGCAACACCGCGATCGCCGCGAAGAACGCCGCCGCGGGGTTCCGCGTGGTGCGGGAGATCGACCTGCCCGGCAAGCGCGCGGCGCTGTCGGTCTGCACGCGGGAGGACTTCGCGGCGAGCCGCCTCGGCAGCCGGCCGCGCACCACCGACCCGGGCCCGGGTCCCGGACTGCGCACCGTCCCGGCCCCCGGCGCTTCCACCGTCCCGGTCCCCGGCCCCGCCACCGTCCCGGGCGCTCGCGCCCTGCGTGAGGACCTGCGATGACCACTCCCACCGACGCACCTGCGGCGCCCACCGCGCACCACGCGGCGCCCACCGCGCACCACACGGCGCCCGACCCGCACCACACCGCGCCCGGCCCGCACCCCGCCGACCACCTGACCCCCGAGCACCTGGCCGTCGCGCAGCGTCACCTCGTCGCCAAGGCGCTCGCGGAGTTCGCCCACGAGCGCCTGCTCGCCCCGGCCCGCGACCGTGCGGCCGGCCCGGACGCGTACGTCGTCGCGCTCGACGAGGTCGCGTACCGGTTCCGCGCGCGGCGCCTCGCGATGGAGCACTGGGTGGTCGACGAGCCCACGCTCACCCGGCACGTCGCGGGCACCCCGGCCGACCTCGACGTGCTCGACCTCGTGCTCGAGCTGCAGCCGCTGCTGCGCATCCCGGACGACCTGCTCGCGCTCTACCTCGAGGAGCTCTCGGCGAGCCTCGCGTCCGCCGCGTACAAGCGGGCGCACCCCGGGCCGTCGGCGGCCGACCTGCTGCACGCCGACCTGCGGGTCGTCGAGGCGGCGATGACGGAGGGGCACCCGGGGTTCGTCGCCAACAACGGCCGCATCGGCTACGGCGTGCGGGAGCACGACGCCTACGCCCCGGAGGCCGGGCGCGACGTGCGCCTGGTGTGGCTCGCCGTGCGGCGCGACCGCAGCCACCTCGCGCTCGGCGCGGGCCTCGACGAGGACGCGCTGTACACGAGCGAGCTCGGCCCCGACGTCCTCGCGGGCTTCGCCGACCGGCTGCGCGGCCTGGACCTGGACCCCGCCGCCTACCGGTACCTGCCGGTGCACCCGTGGCAGTGGGAGCACAAGGTCGCGGTGACGTTCGCCCCCGACGTCGCGCGCCGCGACCTGGTGCTGCTGGGCGAGTCCGTCGACGCGTACCGCGCGCAGCAGTCGATCCGCACGTTCCTCAACGTCACGACCCCGCACCGCGACTACGTGAAGACGGCCGTCGCGATCCAGAACATGGGGTTCCTGCGCGGCCTCAGCCCGGCGTACATGCGCGCGACGCCCGCGATCAACGACTGGGTCGCCGACCTCGTGCACACCGACCCGGAGCTGGCCGCGTGCGGCGTGCGCGTGCTGCGCGAGCACGCGTCGATCGGGTACACCGGCGACGTCTACCACCGCACCCCGCAGCCCAACGCGCACCGCAAGATGCTCGCCGCGCTGTGGCGCGAGTCGCCCGTGCCGCTGCTGCAGCCCGGGCAGCGTGCGGCGACGATGGCCGCGCTGCTGCACCGCGACGCGGCCGGCGACGCCTACGCGACCGCGGCCGTCCGCGCGTCCGGCCTCGATCCCGCCGACTGGCTGCGCGCCTACCTGCGCGTCTACCTGCGCCCGCTCGTGCACTGCCTGCGCGCGCACGACCTGGCGTTCATGCCGCACGGCGAGAACGTGCTGATCGTGTGGCAGGACCACGTGCCCGTCGGCGCGCTGCTCAAGGACATCGGCGAGGAGGTCGCCGTCCTGTCGAGGCGCCCGCTGCCGCCCGACGTCGATCGCATCCGCGCCGTCGTCGACGACGAAGAGAAGGCGCTCGCGATCTTCACCGACGTGCTCGACGGCGTCCTGCGGCACCTCGCCGCGATCCTCGTCACCGACGGCGTGCTTGCGCAGGACACGTTCTGGGGCGTCGTCGCCGAGACGATCGACGCGCACCACGCCGACCACCCGGACCTGCCGTCGGGGGTCGACCTGCGCGCGCCGCGGTTCGCGCACTCGTGCCTCAACCGCCTGCAGCTGCGCAACACGCTGCAGATGGTCGACCTGGCGGACCAGTCGTCGTCCCTCATCTACGCCGGGACGCTGGCCAACCCGGTCGCGCGCGACGGCGGTGCGTGATGGTGTTCGAGGTCTTCCGGGACGACTGGGGCGTGCCGCACGTGCGCGCGTCCGACGAGCACTCCCTCGCGTACGGGCAGGGCTGGGTGACCGCGCGGGACCGCACGTGGCAGGTGCAGGCCGACCGCTGGCGTGCCGAGGGCCGGCTCGCCGAGCACCTCGGGGAAGGCGGCATCGCGTGGGACGTCGTCGCGCACCGCCTGCGGCTGCCGGACCTGGCGCAGCGCGCGTACGCCGCGCTCGGCGGCGACGACCGCGCGTGGGTCGACGCGTACACGGCCGGGGTGAACGCCGGGCTCGCGTCGGCGCCGCGGCCGGTCGAGGTCGACGAGCTCGACCGGGTGCTGGGCGGCACCACGCCCGACGACCCGTGGCCGGCGTGGGCGCCGCTGGGGGTGTTCCTCGTGAACCACGCGCTGTTCTCGACGTTCCCGCGCGTGCTGTGGCACGACCACCTGGTGCGCACCGCCCGGTACTCCGGCCACCCCGGGCTCGCCGACGTCGACCCCCTGGACCTCGTGCGGCTGTTCGACCCCGCCGCCGACGGGCCGACCAGCGGCTCCAACGCGTGGGCCCTGCACGGCTCGCGCACCGGGACGGGCGTGCCGCTGCTCGCGGGCGACCCGCACCGCGTCCTGGAGCTGCCCGGCCCCTACCAGCAGATCCGCCTCGCGTGCCCCGAGTACGACGTGCTCGGGCTCGCGTTCCCCGGCGTCCCCGGGCTGCCGCACTTCGGTCACACCGGCAGCGCCGCGTGGGGCATCACCAACGCCGCCGCGCACGCCGCCGAGCTGTACCGCGAGCTGCTGCTGCGCGACGACGACGGCTGGCAGGCCCTCGGCCCGCACGGCATGGAGCCCGTCACCTCCCACACCGTGCACGTGCGCGTGCGCGGCGGGGAGCCGTTGACCGTCGACGTCCTGGAGACCGACCGCGGGCCCGTCGTCCTGCGCGGCATGCCGCCGGGACGCCCTCTCGACCAGGACGGCGTCGTCACCGGGGCCCTGCCGCGCGCCGGGCTGGAGGAGGCTCGGTCCGTGCGGCTGCAGGCACAGGTCGACGCGGACCTCGGGTTCGCGTGCCTGCGCCCGCTGCTGCGCGCCCGCACCGCGCACGACGTCGCCGCCGCGCTCACCGGCTGGGTCGACCCCGTCAACCGCGTCCTGGCCGCCGACTCGACCGGGACGGTGCTGACGTTCGACGCGGGCCGCGTGGCCGACCGCGTGCCGGACGACCGCCTGCTGTCGCTGCGCGCGTGGGACCCCACGCACGCACCGCGCCGGTGGCGCGCCCTGGCCGCGCCGCGCGAGGTCACGGACGTCGCCGTCGACGCGAACGAGCGACCGGCCACCGCGGACCGTGACCACGGCAGCGTCTACGCACCGGACCGCGCGGCCCGCATCGTCGACCTGCTCGCCGGGCGCCCGGTGTGGCACGTCGGCGACCTGGGCGACGTCCACGGCGACACGCACTGGGCGGGGGCCGGACGGCTGCTGCGGCACGTCGCGGGTCTCGACGGCCTGAGCCCCGCGGCCGCTGCGGTCCGTGACGAGCTGCTGGCGTGGGACCTGCACATGGACGCGGAGTCCCCGCAGGCCGCGCTGCTCGCCGACCTGCGCGCCGTGCTGGTCGCCCGCCTCGTCGAGGAGCCGGCCGTCAGCGCGCTCGGGGCCTCGCACTTCGCCGGCCCGGCGTTCGACGCGTGGTTCGGCCTGCGCGGGCGGGTCGGGGCGGCGCTGCCCGCGCTGCTCGGACGCGTCGACCTGGGCATCGACGGGCCCGCGCACGTGCGGGCCGCGCTGGAGGAGGTCGCCGCGCTCGCGGACGGCGGCACGTGGGGCGCACGGCACACCGTGCTCCCGGCCCACCTGCTGGCGGACGTCCCGGGGGCGGCCGTGCCCGTCGTCCCGGCGCTGCCGCTCGGCGGCGACCAGGACACCGTGCGCTGCAGCGGGACGGTCCCCGGCGTGACCGACGGCGCGTTCCGCGGGTCGGTGGCCCGGTGGGTGTGGGACCTGCAGGACCGGTCGCGCAGTCGCTGGGGAGTGCCGTTCGGGAGCAGCGGCGACCCGCGCAGCCCGCACTTCGCGGACCAGCACGCGACGTGGGCGGTGGCGGGGACCGTCGAGGTCGTGACCGACTGGGCGCGGCTGACCCCCGAGCCGCCGGCGGGGGAGGGGGAATGAGCGACGGGATCGGCGCCGTGGGCCTGACGTCGGTGTGGGCCGGACTCCCTGGCGGGTCCGTGCTCGACGAGCGGTCCGTCGACGGCCTCGGCGTGCTGACCACCGCGGTGCTCGACCTCGACGTCGACATCCCGACGCTGCACGCGTGGTGCACGGCCCGCGGCACGGCGTTCTGGGGGCTGGGCGGGCTGACGGTCGACGAGCTGCGGGAGACCTACGCGGTGGTCGACGCGATGGCGCACCACCACGCGCTGCTCGTGCGGATCGACGGCATGCCCGTCGCGCTCGTGCAGGCGTACGAGCCCGCGCACGACCCGGTGGGCGAGGTCTACGACGTGCAGCCCGGCGACCTCGGTGCGCACGTGCTCGTCGGTGCCCGGCCCCCACGCCCGGTCGCGGGCTACGCGCCGCGGCTGCTGCGCGCGATGTGCCAGGTGCTGGCGGACGGCACGGGCGCGACACGGATCGTCGGCGAGCCCGACGCCCGCAACGCGGCCCTGCTGCGCGTGGTGGAACGGATCGGCTTCACCCTCGGCCCCGAGGTCGACCTGCCGACCAAGCGCGCCCGCCTGACGTCCTACGAGGTCACGCCGCAACTGTCGGCGAGCTAGTCGACGACCGCCTGCGAGAGCTCGACCACCTCGTCCGCGAGGCGCGGCCCGAACCAGATCGCGTCGTTGTGGCCGGCTCCGGGCACCGCCACCTCGCCCTGCAGGTTGCCCACACGCGCCGCGAGCTCCGCCGAGAGCCGCGACGGCACGACGTCGTCGGCGGTGCCGTACAGCACGCGCACCGGGACGTCGCTGCCCGCCAGGTGCTCGGCGCTCGGGAAGCGGTCGCGCAGGATCAGCCAGGCCGAGCGCCGGTCTGCCTCGGTCGACCCCTGACGTCGACCCACGCGGCTCACGACGGCCTCCCTCGATCGGCGGCGACGGGTTCGACGCCAGCGCGCTGGACGGGTGCTTCCTGGGGCAAGGAGAGGAGGCACCACCTGATCGGGGTTGGCGGGCTCCGTCCCTCTTGACCCGTTTGTCCGTCAGTCGTAACTTACCGTTCGTGACGACTTACGGAACGGTCCTCGACGCCCTCGGCGACCCGACGCGTCGCAGCGTCCTGGAACTGGTCGCGGAGCGGCCGCAGCCGGTCGGCGAGCTCGCCGCACGCCTGCCCGTGAGCCGGCCGGCCGTCTCGCAGCACCTGCGCGTGCTGAAGGACGCCGGCCTCGTCACCGACACCGCCGTCGGGACCCAGCGCGTCTACCGGCTGGACACCCGCGGCGTCGCGGCCCTGCGCGCGTACCTGGACAGGTTCTGGGACGACTCGCTCGCCGCGTACGCCCGTGCAGTCGAGCAGGACCCCGCCGCACCCGAGGAGAGCCCATGAGCACCGAGCAGCAGGTCGGCACCACCAGCCCGGTCCCCGCGGGCGACACCGCGCCGATCGTCCGGACCCTCACCGTCGCCGCGTCCCCCGAGCGCGCGTTCGACGTCTTCACCGCCGGGATGGCGCGCTGGTGGAAGGGCGACTACCACCTGGGCGACCAGCCGTTCGTCGACGTCGTCGTCGAGCCCCGCGAGGGCGGTCGCTGGTACGAGCGCGACGCCGACGGGGCCGAGTGCACGTGGGGCCGCGTGCTCGCCTGGGAGCCGCCGGGTCGGTTGGTGCTGGCGTGGCAGATCAGCGCCGACTGGGCGTACGACCCCGGGCTGCTCACCGAGGTCGAGGTGCGGTTCACGGTCATGACGGGCGCGGACGGCGCCGTCACGACACGTGTCGACTTCGAGCACCGCGGTCTCGAGGCGTACGCGAAGCGGGCCGTGGAGATGCGCGCGTCCCTCGGTTCGCCCGGCGGGTGGGGCGGCCTGCTGGAGGACTTTGCGACTGCAACGGCCGGCTGATCGGGTCCGTCATCGGCTCGATGCCCAGTCCCGCCATCACTCTCCGCACGACGCGAGCGCGGACGCTCGGCAAACTCGGGTGCGACCGCGACTCCGGCGGCGAGGACGGGCTCCGTGCGCAGGTGCTTCATGGTGCGGGTCAGCAGCACGTCGACGTCACCGTGGATCGCAGCCGCTGCGTGCGCGCGGTCGTCAGGGTCGGGTGAGAGGTCGTCGGTGATCTTGTCCCGGTAGCGGGCAGGGTCGATGCGGTACCTCCCGAAGTGCTGGCGCACGGCAGCGCTGACCGACGCCGCAGACTCTGTCGTGCGTCGGCCCTCACGGACGATGACGTCCTCCCACTCGGCGAGGACCTCATCGGTCCACACCCAGGTGAACAGGAGATCCTCGGCCAGGGTGAGCAGGACGTCCATGATCGTGAACGGGAACAGCTCGCTCGTGTCGATGAAGACCCGTGGGAGGCGGGCCACCTACCTATGCCCCGAGAGCTGCGCGGATCGCGTCGGCGCCGGTCCGGCGCTCTTCGCGCTCGGTGGCGACATCCACGACGTCCTGCACGCGGATGCGGCGGTGTCGGCTGCCGGGAAGGCGGCGGAAGGGGAGGACGCCGTCCTCGCACAAGCGGTCGACGAACTGCCGTGTCACACCGAGTATCTGTGCCGCCTTCGCGGGACTGACCTCGTCCTCGGCGCGCAGCACCACGACGCGTGCACCGTGCGCGACATCATCGAGCAACGCGCGCATGGCCGCCTCGACCGGAGTGTCGCCCACCAGCCGGTCCGCCAGTTCTCTGGCGCCAGACCGGATGACCGGGTCCGCAGGGTCGAGAGTCGTGGAGTGCGCGTATGCCGCCATGCGTCGATAGTAGGCGCATCTGCAATAACAGCAACCACGTGGTGCATGCTGTGAGTGGGGTGCCCACCACCGCCAGACACCGTGCCGCACACGGTCACGTCGACGTCCGGGCTCCTCAGGCCGCGCCGTCCCACCATGCCAGGACGCGGGCGGCGTGGAACGTCAGCCACCGGGACGGCTCGCCGGGCGGCACGTCGACCTCGAACCAGGCGCGCCCGGGCAGACGGTGCTCCTGCAGCCACGTGCCGTCGGGCTGCCGGGCGGCGCGCACGGTGTCGACCGCCTCCGCGAGGCGCGCGTCCGGTGCGGTGCCGTCGTGCAGGGCTGCCGCACGGAAGTGGTCGAGGGCGTTCAGCGTGCTGAACCGCCATCGGAACGGGTAGCAGAACACGGTGACCCACGGGCCGAGCGGCTCGCCGTCCGTCACGCGTCGCAGCAGTCGACGCTCGAGCAGGTACTCCTCACCGGCGTGCCGGGCGCCACGTAGCGCGTCGGAGCCGGTCGTGGCCTCGTACGACAGCAGGCCCTTCACGGTGTTGAGCGTCGAGTGCACCGACGAACGGGTCGAGCCCTCGACCCACTCGCAGTTCCAGCCGCCGTCGGGCAGCCGGTGCTCAGGGAACCAGGCCGCGAGCGCGGTGACGTCGGCGCCCAGCCACGCGCCGTTCGCGAGCGTGAAGGCGTTGATGCAGCAGTCGACCTCGCCGTCCCAGTACGGCAGGTCGTCGTACTCCCAGCGGCTGTTGGCCTGCAGCTTGTCAGCCGTGCCGGCGAGGACATCGGCGTCCAGCCCCCAGTCGCGCAACGCGTTGAGGGTCCACGTCGTCGCCGTCCACGGCTGACCCGCGCCGGGCTGCGCCTCGGGGCCGTCGAAGTCGAAGCCGCGCGGGAAGAACGCCCCGCCCGCCCACTGGCCGTCGTCGTCCTGCAGTGCGAGCAGCCGGGCTCCGAACCCCTCCGTGGCGACACGCGCCCGGGTCGCCCGCCACACCTCCTCGGGCGCACCGGCGAGGTCACGCTCGACCTGCCACCGCAGTGCAGGGTCGGAGTCGAGGAGCCAGTCGAGCAGGGCGCGGTCGAGGGCCATGGTTCACGGTAGCGACGGCGACCGACACGCGCGGCGCACGCCTCAGCGGGCCGCGAGCGCCGCGACGGGCACGAGCACCACCGGCACCACGAGCAGCAGCCCCTGCCGCACGATCACCCCGGCGGTCACGTGCAGCCACAGCTGGCGGCACCGTCCCCACCACAGGATCGTCGCGAGCGAGCCCCACGGCGTGAGGACCGCCCCCGCGCCCGTGCCGACGAGCAGGGCCGCGAGCCGCAGCGGGCTGCCGGCCGCCGCGGGCTCCAGCGCGAGGTACGCGGGCAGGTTGTTCACGGCGTTGGACGCCAGGGCTGCCGCGGCGGCGAGCTGCACCAGGTCACCGAGGCCGTCGCCGGACCCCCCGACCGCCGACGCCGCGTCGGCGCCGCCGTGCAGACGGACCGTCTCGACGACGACGAACAGGCCCGCGACCAGCAGCAGCGTCCGCCACGGCACCATCACCGGCAGCGGTGCGGGCCAGGGTCGCCGGCGCACCCGCGTCGCGGCGGCCAGTGCGAGCGCCGCGACCCCGGCGGCCAGCGCCGGCTCGACCCCGGCGACGAACGCCACCGCCATGAGCACGGTCACCAGCGCAGCGGCCGCCAGCAGGACGCGGTCTGGCACCGGGTGGTCCGGCACGGGCGCGTACCGCCCGCGCAGCGCCCGCCGGTCCCGCACCGCGAGCAGCGCGACCGTGACCAGCACCGCGGCCAGCGCCGGGGCCCACATCA
>JAEWEJ010000001.1 GCA_023389455.1 Actinomycetes bacterium
GGCCGTGACCGTGCGCGTCGTGACCACGGCGAGGGCGGCGACGACGACGGCCGCCCCGGCCCCGGCGACGGCGAGGACCACCCGCCGCCGCGAGCGGGTGCGTACCGCAGCGGCCTCCTGCCAGCCCGCGCCGTAGAAGGTGGGCGGGTTGGGGTCCTCGGGGACGGCCGGCCCGGCGGTCGGCTCCTGCGGCGCGCTCAGGACGCCGTCCCGCCCGGCGCCACCAGGGACCCGCTGGTCCCGACGGGGTCCTCGTACACGCAGTACCCGACGACCTCCCCGGCCGTCACCTGCCCGGGGTGCGGCAGCCACACGTCGGTGCGGCCCCACGCGAGCAGGCCGGGGTCGATCGCGCGCAGCGCGGTCTCGCACTGCTCGGACGCGACCAGGAGCACCGGGTCGTCCGACGTCAGGTCCGTGGCCGGCGCGCCCGTCGCGGTGAGCAGCGCGACGACCTGCGCGTCGTGGTCCTGCGCGCACGGCACGACGACCGCGTCGGACAGGTCGTAGTACTCGGGCATCGACTCCCAGCACGTGCCGAGCGCGACGCCCTGCGGCAGCGCGTACGGCGGCAGGGTGGAGTCCTCGTCCGAGGCCCCGAGCTGCTCGTCCAGCTCGTCCAGCAGACGGCCGAGGTCGTCCGACGGGGCGTCGGGCACGGAGAGCTCCTGGGTGTCCTGAGCGACCTGCTGCGCCTCCTGGGCGCCTACGACCACGAGCGCGACGGTGGCCAGCAGGAGGAGCGTCGAGACCGCCCCCACGACGACGCCCGCGATCGCCATGCCGCGGCCGCGACGGGCCGTGCGCCGGATCCGCGACAGCGCCGCGATCCCCAGCCCGAGGCCGATCGGGCCGGTGAGCCCGCAGAGCAGCACGAGCCCGGCGACCGACGTGACCATCGACGCGACCGCGAGCCCGTCGGTGGGCGCCACCCCGCCGGTCACCCACGAGCCCGAGGCGTACGGGGGGACGCCGTAGGGCACGGGGCCGGCCGGCGGCGGGGTGCCGTACGGCGGCGCGGTGGGTGCCGCGCCGTACGGGGCGGACGCGCCGTAGGGGTCGCCCTGTCCGTAGGGCGGCGCCTGTCCGTACGCGGGGTCCTGGCCGGCCTGCGTGCCCTCGCCGTAGCCGGGGGCCGCGCCGTACCCGGGGGCCGCGCCGTACGCGGGAGCGCTGCCGTAGCCGGGGGCTGCGCCGTACCCGGGGGCCTGACCGTACGGCGGTGCGGGGGGCACCGGCGGCGTCGCTGCCTGGCCGGCGTACGGGGAGGGCTCGGGCGTCCCGGTGGTCGCGTCCTGACGCACGGCCCACGGGTCGGCGGGCGCCGGGCCGGGCGCCGGGGCGGCGCCCGGCGGTCCGGGCGTGGGCGTCGGTGCCCCGGGCAGGACGGACGGCGGCGTCGGAGCGGCCCAGCTCAGCGGCCGGGTGTCGTTCAGGGACGTCGTGATCGGCTGGGTGTCCGCCGCCGCCGGCGGGGGTGCCGCGGCCCCGTACACGGGTGACGCGGGGGTGCCCCATGACGTCGAGTCGGGCGCACCGGTACCGGCGGGGTCCGGCGTGGGCGGCTCCGGGACGGGCGGGGTCCCGGACCCGTCGACGGGCTCGGGCGCGGGGTGGTCGGACGTCATGGACGGCAACCTAGTGGAGCGTGGCCCGGTCCCTGCGGCGGCACGGGCGAAGACCACCCCGTCCGCCCTGCACGGCACTCATGCCGGGTCGATGTCGAGGACGACGGGGACGTGGTCGGACGGCTGCTTGCCCTTGCGCTCCTCCCGCTCGATGCGCACACCCACGACCCGGGAGGCGAGCGCGGGGCTGGCGTAGGTCAGGTCGATGCGCATGCCCTCGTTCCGCGGGAAGCGCAGCTGCTGGTAGTCCCAGTACGTGTAGGTGCGCTCCGCCGGCAGGTGCACGCGGGAGACCTCCGTGTACCCGGCGCGCGCGATCGCCTCGAAGGCCTCGCGCTCGGCCGGGGTCACGTGCGTGCGCCCCGCGAAGAGCGCGATGTCCCACACGTCCGTGTCGAGCGGGGCGATGTTCCAGTCGCCGACCAGGGCCACCTGCGCTTGCGGGTCCGCCGTCAGCCAGCCCTGCGCCGCGTCGCGCAGCGCGGCCAGCCAGTCGAGCTTGTAGGTGTAGTGCGGGTCGCCCACCTCGCGCCCGTTGGGGACGTACAGGCTCCACACCCGCACACCGCCGCACGTCGCGCCGAGCGCGCGGGCCTCGGCCGCGGCCGGCTCGCCCCACGTCGGCTGACCGGGGAACCCGCGCTCGACGTCCTCGAGCCCGACGCGGGAGATCACCGCCACGCCGTTCCACTGGGAGTAGCCGTGCGTGGCGACCTCGTACCCGAGCGCCTCGAAGGGCTCGCGCGGGAACGCCTCGTCCTTGACCTTGGTCTCCTGCAGCGCCAGGACGTCGACGTCCGCACGCTCGAGGAAGGCGACGGCCCGGTCCAGCCGGGCACGGATCGAGTTGATGTTCCAGGTCGCGACGCGCATGGCGAGCGAGGTTACCCGTGCGCACCGACAGGTCCGTCCCACGGGTCGGAAGTTTCGGGACGAACAGCGCAACCCGGGGGCGTCGGGCCGGTAGTGTCGGCGCGGCGCGTCCGACCGGGGCGCGCCGGGGCGGAGACGGGCGGCACGTGGTGAGCGGACTGGGGTCGGACGTCACGGACGTCCCGCGCGCGGCGGACGGGGCGAGCAGGACGGCGCCGGCCGTCGGCCCCCTGGTCGACGGGGTGTGGACGGCGGACCCCTCGGGGCACGTCTGGGACGACGTCCTGTACGTCTACACCTCGCACGACGAGGAGACCGGCGTGCCGCGCGACGACGACGGCAGCCAGTACGACATGCGCGACTACCACGTGCTCGTCCTGGCGGACGCGGGCGGCCCGGTCGAGGACCACGGGCCCGTGCTGCACGTGGACGACGTGCCGTGGGCGGTGCGGCAGATGTGGGCGCCGGACGCCGCGCGCCGCGGCGACACGTTCTACCTCGTGTTCCCCGCCAAGGATGCCGACGGGGTGTTCCGCATCGGGGTCGCCACCTCGTCCTCGCCGACCGGTCCGTTCGTCGCGGAGCCGGAGCCGCTCGCCGGGGTGGGCAGCATCGACCCCGCCGTGCTGGTCGACGACGACACCCCCTACCTGTACGTGGGCGGCCTCATGGGCGGGCAGCTGCAGCGCTGGCAGGGCGACCGGTACACCGGGGTCGACGCCTACCCCGCACCCGACGCCCCGGCGCTCGGGCCCCGCGTGGCCCGGATGACGGACGACCTGCTGGCGCTCGCGGAGCCGACGCGGGAGGTCGTCATCCTCGACGAGGCGGGGGAGCCGCTGACGCACGGTGACCCGCGGCGCTTCTTCGAGGGGCCGTGGGTCTCACGGATCGACGGCGTGCTGCACCTGCTGTACTCCACGGGCGAGGCGCACACGCTGGCCCACGCGACCTCGGACTCGCCGTACGGACCGTTCACCTACCGTGGCACGGTGCTCGAGCCGGTCGCCGGGTGGACGACGCAGGGGTCGGTCGTGCAGCTCGACGGCCGCTGGTACCTGCTGTACCACGACGCTCAGGTCTCGGGTCGCGACCACCTGCGCAACGTGCGGATCGCGCCGCTGACGGTGCACCCCGACGGGCGGCTCACTGCCGAGGTGCGCTGAGCCGGAGCACGCCCCGGCCCAGCGGCCCCGGCCCAGCGGCCTCGCCCGGCGCCCTCGGTCCGGTGCCCCGGCTCAGCGCCGCCGCAGCGCGCGCAGCAGCGCGAACGCCGCGGCGCCGCCGGCGATCCACGGCCCGGCGACGATCAGCACGTCCAGCGGCTGGTGCCGGACGTCGACGCGTCCGCGACGCGAGGCCACGGGGTGCGCGTGCAGCTCGGAGAGCACCCCCGTCTCGGTGATCGGGTTGTCCGGGCGCAGCGTGGCGAGCGAGCGCAGGTGCGCCCCCGCCGCGTCCACGCGGTCCGCCGCGATCAGCAGCAGCCAGTGCGCGGCCCGTCCCTCGCTGAACCGCTCGTACGCGTACCGGCGGATGGCACCGGACAGGCCGTGCGGCGGCTGGGCGGTGCCGAACACGGGCGTGAGCATCTCGTGCTCGATCGACCGCTCCCGGGGGTACGTCTCCTCCTGGCGGTCGGGGAAGTCCCAGTGGGCGCCCGTGGGCGGCAGGTCGGAGCGCTCGCGCGGGACCGACGGACGGTCGGCGGGGTCCAGGTCGGCACCCCAGCCGGGGATGCGCGCGCGCAGCTCGTCCGCGCTCTCGCGCAGGGGCGGCTTCTTGGCGGTGTACGGCACGGCGGGTCCTCTCAGTCCGTCGACGGGACGATCAGGGGCTTGATGCAGCCGTCGAGCTTGGCGGACATCAGGTGGTAGCCCTCGGCGATGTGCTCGAGGGGGATGCGGTGGGTGACCACGTCGCTGGGCTTGAGGTACCCCGACTGCACGTGCTCGAGCAGCCGCGGCCACTGCCGCTTGGCGGGCGCCTGGTTCATGCGCAGCGTCAGGCCCTTGTTCATGGCGTCGCCGAACTTCACGGCGGAGAACAACGGGCCGTACGCGCCCATGACCGAGACGGTCCCGCCCTTGCGGACCCCGTCGATGGCCCAGTTCAGCGCGACCGGTGAGCCGCCCTGCAGCTTGAGCTTGGCGGCGGTGACGTGCTGGATGAGGTTGCCGTCCGCCTCGGCGCCGACCGCCTCGATCACGCGGTCCGCCCCCAGCCCGTCGGTCGCCTTCTTCAGCTCGACGACGATGTCGTCGTACTGCGTGTAGTTGCGGGTCTCCGCGAACGCGAACTCGCGCGCCTTCTCCAGCCGGTACTCCAGCTGGTCCACGACGATCACGCGCCCGGCGCCCATCAGCCACGCGGACCGGGCCGCGAACAGCCCCACCGGGCCGGCGCCGAGCACGACGACCGTGTCGCCCTCGACGATGTCCGCGAGCTGCGCCCCGAAGTAGCCGGTGGCCAGGGCGTCGGTGAGCAGCACGGCGTCGTCGTCGTCCAGCCAGTCGGGGATCTTCGAGGGGCCGACGTCCGCGAACGGCACGCGCACGTACTCGGCCTGGCCGCCGTCGTAGCCGCCCGTGGTGTGCGAGTAGCCGTAGATGCCGCCGACGGCTGTCGCGTTCGGGTTCACGTTGTGGCAGTTGGAGTACAGGCCGCGCGCGCAGAAGAAGCACGAGCCGCAGTAGATGTTGAACGGGACCATCACACGGTCGCCCACCTGCAGGTTCTGCACGGACGGGCCGACCTGCTCGACCACGCCGACGAACTCGTGGCCGAAGGTGTGACCGATCCGCGTGTCCGGCATCATGCCGTGGTAAAGGTGCAGGTCGGAGCCGCAGATGGCGGCGCGCACGACGCGCACGACCGCGTCGTTGGGGTGCTCGATCGCCGGGACGTCCTTCTCCTCGACGCGGACCTTGTAGGGCCCGCGGTAGACCATCGCTCGCATCGGATCCTCCGGGTCGGGTGTCCACCAGGGTGCGGACGCCACGGCGATCGCGCATCCCGAGGGGGCGGGATCCGCTTCCCCGCGCGGGTTCACCCGTGACGGCCTACGGTCCGACGACAGCGGGGAACGCGTCCCGCCGTACGGGGCCACCGCGAGCCCGTCGACCGCATCGCACCGACGGAGAAGCCCGTCGGCGCCATCCCGGCTGCGCAGGGCGGCGCCCGAGCCGCCGCCGCCCGGCAGCCGCGTCCTGCAGCACTCCCTCGCACCCGACGACGGGTCCAGGAGGCATGGATGTTCTTCCACCGACAAGAGCTCCAGCACAAGGCGTCACCGGACCGCCCCGACGCGGTCTATGCCCGCAAGCTCCGCCTGAGGGCGCAGGTCAGCCCGTTGCGTCGGGGTACTCCCGTTCTGCCGGGATCGGTGCCAAGGTGGGACCTGGGGGGCGAGAGACATGGAGAGCAGCATCGACGTCGACGTCGGGGCCGTGCGGACCGTCGTCCTGCTCGTCGGCGAGATCGACGTGTCCTTGCAGGACCAGGTCGGCTCGGCGCTCGGTCAGGTGGTGACGGCCGGTCTGCCCGTCGTCCTCGACCTGTCCCGGGCCCGCCTGGTCGGCGCCACGGGGGTGGCCTTCCTGCTGCAGGCCACACGGGTGTGCGCCGCGCTGGGGGTGCCGTGCGTGGTGCGGGACGTGCCGCACCACGTGGAGGTCGTGCTGGCGGCCCTCGGCCTGGGCGACGCCCTGCCGCGGGACACCGGCGCCCTGCCCGCCTCGGCCCGGCCGACCGTCACGACGCTGCCGACCGCGGCGACTCCGTCCGCCGACGGGGCACAGCTGGCCCCGTCCTGACGCGGGCTCGTCCCGGTGCACGACGAGGGCCCGGAGCCGGTCCGCTCCGGGCCCTCGCCCTGCCGGCGCACCGGGCGCCGGGAGTGCCTCAGCGCACGTCGTCGTCCACCCAGTCGAAGGACTTCGTCACGGCCTTCTTCCACAGGCGGTACTTCCGGTCGCGCTCGTCGTCCGCCATGGCGGGCTCCCAGCGCTTGTCCTCCGACCAGTTGTCGATGACGTCCTGCTCCCCGGACCAGTAGCCGACCGCGATGCCCGCCGCGTACGCGGCGCCCAGCGCGGTGGTCTCGGCGATCTTCGGCCGGATCACCGGCACGCCGAGGATGTCCGCCTGGAACTGCATGAGCGCGTCGTTCGCGACCATGCCGCCGTCGACCTTCAGCTCGGTGAGGTCGACGCCCGAGTCGGCGTTCATCGCGTCGAGCACCTCGCGCGTCTGGAAGGCCGTGGCCTCCAGCGCGGCCCGGGCGATGTGCGCCTTGGTGACGTAGCGCGTCAGGCCGACGAGCGCGCCACGGGCGTCGGAGCGCCAGTACGGCGCGAACAGGCCCGAGAACGCGGGGACGAAGTACGCCCCGCCGTTGTCCTCGACGCTCGCGGCGAGCTTCTCGACCTCGGGTGCCGACGAGATGATCCCCAGGTTGTCGCGCAGCCACTGCACCAGCGAGCCCGTCACCGCGATCGAGCCCTCGAGCGCGTACACCGTGTCGCGGTCGCCGATCTTGTAGCAGACCGTGGTGAGCAGGCCGTTCTTCGACGCGATCGGCTCGGTGCCGGTGTTGATGAGCATGAAGTTGCCGGTGCCGTACGTGTTCTTGGCGTGGCCCACCTCGAAGCACGCCTGCCCGAACGTCGCGGCCTGCTGGTCGCCCAGGATCCCGGCGATCGGCACGCCCGGCAGGAGACCGCCCTTGCGGCCCTCGCCGTACACCTCGGACGACGAGCGGATCTCCGGCAGCATCGACACCGGGATCCTCATCTCCCCGGCGATCTCCTCGTTCCACGTGAGCGAGTCGATGTTCATGAGCATCGTGCGGGACGCGTTCGTCGGGTCCGTGACGTGGATCCCGCCGCGGGTGCCGCCTGTCATGTTCCACAGGATCCAGGAGTCGGTGTTGCCGAACGCGAGCCGGCCCGCCTCGGCCTTCTCCCGTGCGCCCTCGACGTTGTCGAGGATCCACCGGATCTTGGGGCCGGAGAAGTACGTGGCCAGCGGCAGGCCGACGCGGTCCTTGTACCGCTCGGCGCCGCCACCCAGGGCGGCGAGCTCGTCACAGATCTTCTGCGTGCGGGTGTCCTGCCAGACGATCGCGTTGTAGACCGGCTCACCGGTCTCCCGGTCCCAGACGACCGCCGTCTCACGCTGGTTGGTGATGCCGACGGCGGCGATCTCCTCGTGCGTGAGGCTCGCGCGGCCCAGCGCCTGGCCGACGACCTCGCGGGTGTTGGTCCAGATCTCCTTCGGGTCGTGCTCGACCCACCCGGCCTTCGGGAAGATCTGCTCGTGCTCCTTCTGGCCCACCGAGACGACGTCGCCCTGGTGGTCGAAGATCATCGCGCGGGTCGAGGTGGTGCCCTGGTCGATCGCCATGACGTAGGTGTCGGTCATGCTCTGCCTCTCCTCGGGACGTGCGGACGGGTGGTGGGGCGTCAGCCGATGTACACGCCGGCGGCGAGGCCGGCGAGCACGCCGCCGACCATCGGGCCGACGATCGGCACCCAGGCGTAGCCCCAGTCGGACGAGCCCTTGCCCTTGATGGGCAGGAGGGCGTGGGCGATGCGCGGGCCCAGGTCACGGGCCGGGTTGATGGCGTAGCCGGTGGGCCCACCGAGGCTGGCACCGATGCCGACCACGAGCAGGGCCACCGCCAGCGGCCCGATCTCGGCGGGCGTCTCGCCGAACGCCAGGACGATGAAGACGAGCACGAACGTCGCGATCGCCTCCGTGGCGAAGTTCCAGCCGTACGAGCGCAGCTCGGGGCCGGTCGAGAAGACGCCCAGCTTCACCGCGGGGTCCGCGTCCTGGTCGAAGTGCTTCTTGTAGGCGACGTACGCCAGGCCCGCACCGACCGCGGCACCGAGCATCTGGGCCGTCACGTACAGGACGCCGTTGAGCGCGGTCACCGGGATGCCCTCGGCGAACTCCTCCGCACCCGACGCCCAGATCCCGATGGTCACGGCCGGGTTGATGTGCGCACCCGACTTGTACGCGGCGTAGACGCCGGCGAACACCGCGATGCCCCAGCCGAAGTTGATCATCAGCCAGCCGCCGCCGAACCCCTTGGTCCGCGGCAGGATGTTGTTGGCCACGACACCGGCACCCAGCAGCAGCAGGATGGCGGTGCCGACGGCTTCGGACCAGAACGCGTCACCGATCGTGTAGTCCACTTCAGGCCTCTCTCGACGTCGTTGTCACAGGGGGGTCACCGCCGGGGCCTCACGTCGCCGCACGGTGCGGCGGGGCCGGTGGTACGGGGCGGCGGTGCCCCGCACCACCGGTGATCAGGTGCCCGCCGGGCCGGACGCGCCGCGGCCGGCCGGCGAGCCGGGCTTGGTGCCGGGGTCCGCGTCGTCGCCCAGGGGGATCAGCGGCGCGACGTCCGGCGCCTGCAGGCGGGCCTCCTCGGCGGAGGCGTCGTCCGGCTGCGCGGCGGCGGCCTCCTCCGCCTCGGCCCGCGCCCGGTACGCGTCGATCTCGCGGCGCCGGGTCGCGTCGTCCCACCCGAGGACGGGCGCGACCAGGTCGGCGATCTCGTCGAGCGCGCCCACCCCGCGGTCGGCCTGCTCGTAGTTCAGCCGCGTGCGGTGCATGAGGACGTCGTCCAGGTGCAGCGCGCCCTCGTGGCTCGCGGCGTAGACGATCTCGGCCCCGATGTACGCCGGGGCGTGCTCCAGCGGCTGCGCCAGCTCCGGCCGCTCGTCGCACAGGTCCGTCAGCTCCTGCAGCAGCGACCCGTACCGGTGCAGCAGGTGGTCCATGCGGGGGCGGTCCCAGCCGTAGCGGGCGGCGATGGCCCGGGCCTGGCGCTGCACCACCTTGAGACCCTCGGCGCCGACCAGCGGGACGTCCTGCGTGATCGACGGCAGCGTGGTGGCACGCGAGCCGAGCGCGAAGTCGACGGCGTCCTTCGCCATGACCCGGTAGGTCGTCAGCTTGCCGCCCGCGATGACCGTCAGGCCGGGCGTGGGGGAGGCGACGGTGTGCTCGCGCGACACCTTCGCCGACGACGTGCCCTCCTTGGTGCCCGGCTGCAGCAGCGGGCGCAGACCGGCCCAGGTGCCGATGACGTCCTCGCGGGTCAGGGGCCGGGAGAGCACCTGGTTGGCGTGCTCGATGACGTAGTCGATGTCGGCGCTGGTGGCCACGGGGTGCGTGAGCTCCTGCTCCCACGGGGTGTCCGTGGTGCCGATCACCCAGTAGCGGGACCACGGGATGATGAACAGCACCGACTTCTCGGTCTGCAGGATCAGGCCCGTGTTGCCCTCGATCCGCGCGCGCGGCACGACGATGTGGATGCCCTTGGAGGCCAGCACGCGCAGGCCGCCCTCGCTGCCGGCGAGGGACTCGGTCTGCTCGGTCCACACGCCGGTGGCGTTGATGACGTGGCGGGCGCGCACGTCGATGCGCTCACCCGTCTCCAGGTCGACCACCTCGGCGCCGGTGACGGCCCCACCCGTGGTCGTCTGCAGGTCGACGACCTGCGTGCGCGAGGCGGCGTGCGCGCCGTAGCTGACGGCCGTGCGCACGAGCGTCTCGACCAGCCGGGCGTCGTCGACGCTCGCGTCCCAGTACCGGACCGCGCCGATGGCGGCGTCGTGGCGCAGGTCGGGGAACAGCCGCTCCATGCCCTTGCGGGTGAGGTGGCGGTGGATCGGCATGGCGCGGTGGCTGCCGGAGACCGAGGCCAGGGTGTCGTACAGCGCGACGCCCGCGCCCACGTACGCCCGCTCCCACACGCGGTTCTCGAGCGGGTAGAGGAAGCTCACGGGCTTGACCAGGTGCGGCGCGAGCCGGGTGATGAGCAGGTCGCGCTCGGTCAGCGCCTCGCGCACCAGGTGGAAGTCGAGCATCTGCAGGTAGCGCAGGCCGCCGTGGACGAGCTTGCTCGACCGGCTCGACGTGCCGGACGCCCAGTCCTGCCCCTCGACGACGGCCGTCGACAGGCCGCGCGTCACCGCGTCGAGCGCGATGCCGGCGCCGGTGACGCCACCCCCGATGACGAGGACGTCCAGCTCCCGGCCGACCTCGGAGCTGCGGCGCAGCGCGCCGAGCGCGTCCTGGCGTGCCTGGGCGGTCAGCGGTGCGGTCCTCATGTGGCGGTCCCTCCGGTGGAGCCGTGGCTCGGTGGTCGCGGCTCCCGGCGGGGGCCCCCTCGCTCGCCGGGTGCGTCGCCGATATCGTCATCACGTCCAGAACGGACGCGCAACTCGAATGCACGAACGTGCAGCCCCCGGCGTCGGACGCCCGCCGGGCCCGACGAAGGGTGGTGCCGCGTGTTCGTGGAGCGGGAGCAGGACGTGCTGCGGGCGGCCTCGATGTACTACCTGCAGGACCTCAAGATGGAGGTCATCGCGCGGCACCTGGGCACCTCGCGCTCCACGGTGTCGCGCCTGCTCAAGCGGGCGCGTGAGACGGGGCTCGTCGAGATCACGCTGCGCCCGTCCAGCACCCGCGCGCCCGGCCTGGGCCGCTCCATCTCCGCCGCGTTCGGCATCGACACCTACGTGGTGCCCGTGCCCGACTCCGCCGGCTCCGTCGAGCGGCTCGACCAGGTGGCCATGACCGCGGCACGTCTGGTCGGGTCCTGGTTCGACTCCGACATGGTCATGGGCATCGCCTGGGGCACCACGCTCGCGGCCGTCTCGCGGTACCTTGCACCGAAGACCACGCGCGGGTCGGCGGTCGTGCAGCTGAACGGCGCGGCGAACATGCGCACCTCCGGGGTCGAGTACGCGTCGGACCTGATCTCGTCGTTCGGCTCCGCGTTCGCCGCCGCCGTGCACCACTTCTCGGTGCCCGCCTTCTTCGACTACCCCGAGACCAAGGCCGCCATGTGGCGCGAGCGGTCGGTGCGCCGCGTGCTGGACATGCAGCGCCGCGCCGACATCGTGGTGTTCTCCACCGGCGCCGTCGCCGGAGCGGTGCCCTCGCACGTCTACTCCGCGGGCTACCTCGACGAGGCGGACGTGCGACGCCTGCACGACGAGGACGTCGTCGGTGACGTGTGCACGGTCTTCCTGCGTGGCGACGGGTCCTGGGAGGACGTCTCGCTCAACAGCCGCGCCACCGGGCCCAGCCCGGCCGAGCTGCAGCGGGTCGCGCGGCGGGTGTGCGTGGTGGCCGGCGACAACAAGGTCGCGCCGCTGCTCGCCGCCCTGCGCGCACGGGTCGTGACCGACCTGGTCGTCGACGAGGTCACGGCCACCGCGCTCGTGGAGGCCGTGAGCAGCCGCGCGCCGGGTCGGCAGCGCTGACGCACGCCGTGGCGCGGTGACGGCGTGGGACTGGGACGGCGTGGAGCGGGGTGCACGTCCGTGCGTAGGTTGTGCCCGTGAGCACCACCGCCGAGGTCGACGTCCTGCCGGCCCTGCCCTCCGACGTCCGCGCCATCCGCCACCTCGTCGAGCCGTACACCCACGAGCGCATCCTGCTCGCCAAGGAGTGGGTCGGGTACTACGAGGCGGTCCAGGAGTTCCTCGTGGCCCGGCCCGCCGGCGGCGGCGACGTGGTCGGGTGCGGCGCCCTGCACGTCATGTGGGAGGACCTCGCGGAGATCCGGACCCTCGCGGTCGCGCCCGAGTACCGCGGACGTGCCGTGGGGCACCGGCTCGTCGACGCGCTGCTCGACCGCGCCCGGGGACTCGGGCTGCGACGCGTGTTCTGCCTGACGTTCGAGGTCGACTTCTTCGCCCGGCACGGCTTCCGGGAGATCGACGGCACCCCGGTGCCGCCCGACGTCTACGTCGAGCTGCTGCGCTCGCACGACGACGGCGTCGCCGAGTTCCTCGACCTGGCGCGGGTGAAGCCCAACACGCTCGGCAACACCCGGATGCTCCTCGAGCTCTGAGCGAGGGCGTTCGTCCGCGAGCCGTGCCGGCCGCGAGCCGTGCCGGCCGCGGGTGGGCCGGTCCCGGGTCGGCCGGTCCGGGCCGGTGGCGGAGCCGGCAGGCCACGTGCCGCGGCTCGTCCGGTCACGGCAGGCGGTACGTCGCTGCCGCGGGGTCCGGGTC
>JAEWEJ010000116.1 GCA_023389455.1 Actinomycetes bacterium
CGGTTGTAGACCTTCACCAGCAGGTGGTTCTTCTGGTCGAGCGCGCCCTCGAGCTTCTGGCGCAGGATGCCCTCGTCGAACAGGTCCTGCACGCGGATGCCGATGCGGTTGATCTTGTCGGCGTACGTCGGGCCGATCCCGCGGCCCGTGGTGCCGATGCGGCGCTTGCCGAGGAACCGCTCGGCGACCTTGTCCATCGTGCGGTTGTACGGCGCGATGACGTGCGCGGCCGACGACACCAGCAGGCGCGAGGTGTCCACGCCGCGCGCCTCGAGCGCGTCGATCTCCTCGAACAGCACCTCGATGTCGACGACGACGCCGTTGGCGATGACCGGCACGACCCCGGGCGTGAGGATCCCCGACGGCAGCAGGTGCAGGGCGTACTTCTCACCCTCGATGACGACCGTGTGCCCGGCGTTGTTGCCGCCGTTGAACTTCACGACGACGTCGGTGCGGTCACCGAGCTGGTCGGTCGCCTTCCCCTTGCCCTCGTCGCCCCACTGTGCTCCGAGCACCACGACGGACGGCATTGACGATCACCACTCCCAGGCTGCCTGCGGTGCGGCGCCACCCGCAGACGGGCGCGAGCGGGCTCGCGACGCGGGGGGCCGGCGGACGCGCGGCAGTCACGCGTACCACCCGGAAGGGTACCGGAGTCGGCCCGGTGCCCCCCGGTGCGAGGGCTCCGGCTGCGGACGCACCACCCGGAACCGGGCGGTGCGTCGCGGGCGCCGGGGGTCACCGCAGCGCGGCGACCTCCTCGGCGGACGTGCCGCAGTCCCGCAGGAACTGCTGGCAGCGCTCGGCCTCCGCGGTCTCCCCGATCGCGTCGGCGGCCGTGGCCAGCGCCAGCAGCGCGCGCAGGAAGCCCTGGTTGGGCCGGTGCGTCACGGGCACGGGGCCGCGGCCCCGCCACCCGGCCCCGCGCAGCGCGTCCAGCCCGCGGTGGTAGCCGGTGCGCGCGAACGCGTAGGCGGTCACCGGGTCGTCGGCGCGCTCCGCGAGCAGCGCCCAGAGCAGGGACGACGCCGGCGCGGCCGCCACGGCGTCACGCGGGTCGGCACCGGAGGCGAGCGCGGCGCGGGCCGCCGCGTCGGGACCGTCGGCGGGCAGCAGCGTCGGCGCAGGACCGTCCAGCAGGTTCTCGTGGGTCATGGCGTCAGTCTCGCACCGCGCCCCCCGGGGGCCCGGCCCGCCGCCCGCTCCCCGCGGGGGCCGGCGGTCGTGGGCGCGCCACCCGAGCACCCGAAGGTGGGCTCGCACGGCCCGGGCCTCGCGGCTACAGTCGAACGGTCGACCAGAACCCGCCCCCCGGCGGGCCCCCTCCCCGGCCGGCTCGGAGCACAGGACCCATGATCGAGATCTCGACATCGTCCACCACCACGACGCTCGTCATCGCGGGCGACCTGGACCTGGCGGAGCGCGAGCAGTTCCCCGAGGTGACCGCGCGGGTCGTCGGCCTGCGGCGCCAGCTCCTCGTCATCGACATGTGCCGCGTGACCTTCATGGACTCCACGGGCGCGGCGTTCCTCATCTCGCTGGCCGACGCGGGCCGCCGCCGTGGCGGTGCGACCGTGCTGCGCGGCGCGGCCGACCGCGACCTGTTCGTGCTGGAGATCTGCGGCGCGCTCGAGCTGTTCCGCATCGACGCCGACCACCGCTGCGAGCTGGGCGCCCAGCCCGCCGTCGCCCACGAGGACGCTCCCGCCCCCGCCTGACGACGACGCGCACGCCCGACGACGGCGCGCGCTACTCCGACGGCGGCGCGGCTACGCCGGACGCGGCGAGGACGGCAACGTCCCCGGGCGCACCTTGGCCCACACGACCTTGCCCCCACGGGAGTGCCGCCAGCCCCAGTCGGCCAGCCGCTCGACGATCTGCATGCCGAAGCCGCCGACCCGCCCGGGGTGGCCGTCGGTCGTGACCGGAGGCGTCGGGTTGGCGTCCTCGACCTCGATGCGCAGCCCGTCACCGGTGTCGTAGAGCTGCAGCGCGACGTGCCCCCACCCGTGCAGGACCGCGTTGGCGACCAGCTCGGACACGATCAGCTCGGCGTTCGCCGGGTCCGGCATCTCCCACGCCTCGCAGGTGCGCAGCACGGCGTGCCGCGCCCGACCGATCGACGCGGCCTCGCTGGGCAGCGCCCAGCGCCGACGACGCGGTGACGCGGCGCCGCCGAGCTGCTCGCCGCGGCCCGGGACACGCAGCACCACCACGGCGACGTCGTCCTCGGGGTGGTCCGCCAGCCGCGAGAGCAGGTCCTCGCCGATGCCGGCGGCGTCGCGCGCCGTGATGCCGGCGGCGACGCGCTCCAGCTCGGCCAGGCCGTCGCGCAGGCTCCGGTCGCGGCGCTCGACGAGCCCGTCGGTGTAGTAGACGACGACGTCACCGGGCGCGAGCGCGAGCTCGTCCGTCGCGCGGCCCCCGGCGCCGTACCCGATGAGCGGCCCGCCCGTGCCACGCACCTGCTGCGTGCGCCCGTCACGCACGTGCAGCAGCGGCAGGTGGCCGGCGCGGGCGTAGCGCAGCACCCAGCCCGCGTCGCCGTCCCGTCGCAGGGAGGAGTACACCAGGCTCGCCGCGCGCGGGATCCGCATGCCGCCGAGCAGCTGGTCCACCCGGTCGAGGACGGGGCCCGGCGTCGTGATGTCGAAGGCGTAGGACCGCACCACCGAGCGCAGCTGGCCCATGGTGGCCGCGGCCTCCACGTCGTGCCCGACGACGTCGCCGATGACGATGCCGACGGTCCCGGGATCGATCTGCAGGACGTCGTACCAGTCACCGCCGACCTGGGCGTCGTCGGCGTTGGGCGAGTAGTACGTCCAGACGTCGAGACCCTCGACCTCGGCCTGCTCCGGGAGCATCGCCCGCTGGAGGGTCTCGGCCAGCCGGTGCTCGCGGTCGTACAGCCGCACGTTGTCGATCGACAGCCCGACGCGGCGGGCGACCAGGTCGACCACCGTGCGCTCCGACGGACCGAGCCCGGCGATCCCGCCGCGACCGTGCGGCAGGACCACCAGCAGCCCGACCGTGCGCCGCCGTCCCGGGACCGGCTGGACGACGAGGCGCCCGGTCCCGTCGGTGCCCTGCCGCAGCCGGGCGCCCAGCCAGTGCGGGTAGGTGCCCACGGGGTGGTCGGCGGCCAGGTCCAGCTCGATCGCGCCGTCCACCGCACCGGACAGCAGGCCGGCCACCGGGTCGTCGGGGCACCGCGAGAGCACCCGGCCCGACGGACCGTGGTGCCGGGCCGCGCCGCTGTGGGGAGCGCCCAGACCGTCGGCCGCCCACAGGCCGTTGTCGAAGAGGAAGAAGTGCGCACGCTCGACGACCTCGGACTCGAGCAGGGCGGCGATCTCCTGCAGCCCGTGCGGCTCGTCGACGTCCATGAGCAGGTCGGAGACCCGCGCGATGAGGGACAGGCTGCGCCGCTCACGGCGCTCGGCGGCTGCGACCGCCGCCTGCTGCGCGGAGGCCACGAGCTCGGCCGTGAGGTCCTGCACGGCGGCCACCAGCGTGCCGGGCGGCACGTCGGGGCCCGCGGGCACGGGCGTCACGTGGACCACGCAGCGCACGTGCACCCCGTCGGCGCGGCGCAGCACCACGCGGTGGGACCGTGCCCCGCCCGTCGGGGCGCCGCGGGCCTCGTCCGGTTCGGCCGCCCGCACCCGCGGGTCGGTCAGCACGTCGACACCGACCACCTGCGCGGGCGGGTACCCGATCGCGCGAGCGAGAGCGTCGTTGACCCACGTGACGCGCAGCCCCGAGGGTTCGGTGCGCAGCACGGCGTACGGGACGTCCGTGGCGACGAGGGCGGCGCCGAGGACGGCGACGGGCGGCACGGTGGTCGCCTGCGGACCGGACGTCGGGCCCTGCAACGGCGGCTCAGGCGTAGTGTCTGACGTCGGCGTCGTGGCGTGGGAGTTGACCACCACCACCTCCGATCGTCTAGCGTGCCGAACGGACGAACGGCTCGACCAACCCGGTCAGGCCCCCCAGCGCCCGGAAGGAGCATCGTGCGAGACGCTAACAGTCCTTCCGCCGACGAGGAGGCTGCCACGTCGGCGGCGACCGACCCCACGAACGCGGGCGAGCCCGGCGCGGTGC
>JAEWEJ010000193.1 GCA_023389455.1 Actinomycetes bacterium
CGCGCACGACGCCTGGGGTCGGCCGCTGCGCGGCTGAGGGACGGGCCGCTGCGCGGCTGAGGCAGCGAGGCGGCACCGGACCGGACCCGTCGGTCCCGTGCTGGACCCTGCCGCCGCCGCGTCAGCCCGGCGTCGCGGCGAGCGCCTCGAGGTGCCGCCGCAGCACGGCCCGGCACCGCTCGCCCGTGACGGCGTCCGGCCGGACGGCCGCGTGCACCGCGAGACCGTCGATCACCGCGTGCAGCCGGTCCGCCTCCAGGTCCACGTCCACCCGTCCGGCGGCGATCGCCTCGACCCAGTGCCGGCACCCGGCGCGGACCAGGTCGTGGTTCTGCTCGGCGCACGCGCGCAGCGACGGGTCGACCAGCGCGCGGGCGGTGAACGCCGTCCAGACCTCGTTCTCGGCGCGGCGCTCGTCGTCCAGGGGGAGCAGCTCGAGCAGGTGCCGCTCGGCCGCGTCCAGCGGGCCGCCGCCCGTGTCCTGCTCCGCGAGGCGGGCGGTGACCCGATCGACGACCTGTGCCATGGCGAAGACGAGCAGCTCGCCCTGCGTGGCGAACATGTGGCGCAGCGACCCGGCCGACAGCCCGGCCTCCGCGGCGACGTTGCGCACCGAGGCGTTCTCCAGCCCGTCGCGGCGGATCACCCGCCAGGTCGCGTCCGCGATGTCACGGCGTCGGGCGTCGGCGTCCAGGAGGCGGGGCACCTCGTCGTTATAGCACAGTCGTGCTAACGTGGTGAATCTAGCACGGTCGTACTAGATCAGGGGGCCGCGATGGCCACGACGACCACCCCACGCACCTCGCTCGGCCCGTGGGCCACCGTCCGGTGGCTCACCCGGCACCGCAGCGTGCAGGTGACCGCAGCGGCTCTGGCTGGCGGGCAACGTCGTCGTGCTGCTGCTGGCCGGACGGACCCTCCCGTTCGACTGGCCCGCGCTGCCCGGGTCGGCCGTCGACCAGCTCGTCGGCGCCGACGTCGCCCTCCTGGGCGTGCTGGCGCTCATGGCGCTGACGTGCCTGCTGACCCGCCGGCGCGCGCGGCCCGACGTCGCCGCCCGCGCGCCGGACCTCGCGACCGCGCGCCGCGAGACCGTCCTGCTCCTGGCCTGGGCGGCGCTCGGCCTGCTCGGCGGGTTCGTGCTGGGCCGGCTCCTGGGGTGGCACCCGATCGGCCTGCACCTCGCCGGGTCCGTCGTCGGGACGCACGACCACGTCGCGCCGGCCGAGGCGGTCACCTGGGCCGTCTACAACCTCGTCGTCTACGCGCTCGTGCCGCTCGCCGTCTTCCGCCGCGGGTACACCGCCGAGCAGCTGAACCTGGTCTCCACCGACCGCCGCGGCGACGTGCGGCTCATCCTCGTCGTCCTCGTCGCGGAGTCGGCGATCCAGATCGCCACCCTCGCCACGGTGGTCGGCCGGCTGTCGACGCACCAGTACCTCGTCGGCGTCCCGGTGACCTTCCTGCTCTACCTCGCCGGGACCGGCCTGCCGATCATGGTGCTGGTCCACGCGCTGCTCGTGCCGCGCGTGCTGAGGCTCACCGGGTCGACGCCCGCCACGGTGGTGCTCGGCGGCGTCCTCTACACGGCGCTGCACGCCTGGGACGCCTGGACGGTCCTCACGACGCCGACCGACGCGGTGCTGTCGGTCGTCTTCCTCTTCTTCGTCTACCTCGCCCCCGGGATGATGAAGACGCTGCTCACCGTGCGGACGGGGAACGCGTGGGTGCACCTGTGGGCGTACCACGCGCACGCACCGCACACCCTGGTCGACAGCCCGCACGTGGTCGAGGTCTTCGGGATCCGCTGACCAGGCGACGCCCCGCCCGTGCCGCGCGCCGGGGCGGCTCCGGGAGCATCCGGGTGTCGTGACCTCGTCGTGCTTGTGGACGGACCCCGCGGACCGGGAGCATTCGGGTCCGCGGTCGGCACCCTGCCGGCGGCCCCGACCCACGGAGCCCTCATGTCGCAGCAGCCCGTGCCCGTCCGTCCGACCCCCGCGTTCGTGGGCGCCTCCTGGGTGGCCCTCGTCATCGCGGTCAGCGCGTTCGCCATCGGGCTGTGGAACGCGAAGATGCTGCTGTCCGAGAAGGGGTTCTACGGCACGCTCCTGCTGCTGGGCCTGTACTCGGCGATCGCGCTGCAGAAGTCGGTGCGCGACCGCGCTGAGGGCATCCCCGTGACCGGGATCTTCCTCGGCCTGTCGTGGAGCATGGTGCTGCTCTCGCTGCTGCTCGTCGCGATCGGCCTGGCGAACTCCACCCTCACGCTGTCGGAGAAGGGGTTCTACGGCCTCGGGTACACGATGGCGCTGTTCGCGGTGATCGCCGTGCAGAAGAACATCCGTGACCTGGCGGCCGCCGGCCCGGCGCCCCGGTCGACGCCGGCGGAGCCCGAGGTGACGGCGACGGTCTGGCAGCAGTGACCTGACCGCCCGCGGCGGTGGGGCTCGCCATCGGTGCGGCGGGGACCGCGGCGGACGTGAGCTCCAACCTGTTGCGGGGCAATCGCCGAGGAGCGATCGTCGCTGGAGTGTTCGGCGTCCTGGGCGCGCGCACCGGTGTCGCCGGGCATCTGCTCGGCGCGAGCAAGGGTGCCTCGGCAGCCTTCGAGACCACGTACGCCGGCCTGAGCTACGTGGCGTGGTCCCAGACCTGAAGGAGCGCACGATGAGCTCCATCGCCCAGATCAACCCGGTGTTCGGACTGGTCGTACTCGCGATCATGGTCACCTTGACGGTGATCGCGCTCGTGCGGAGGAAGTGACGCGCCCAGCAGCTCGCAGCCAGGCGTCGCTCGCCGCTTCGGGACCGGTCCGGTGGCCCGGGCCGCGGCACGGGGGCGGTAGGCGGTGATCGGTCGGCGAGGGGGTCTGTGGCTGCTCGCGGTCATCCTCACGCCCCTGACCGTCGCGGTCCTGGTCATCACCCTGATCGAGCGGGAGGGCTGGATGCTGACGTGGGTCGTCCCGGCCGTCCTCATCACGGTCGTGGTCGACACGTGGCTCGTCAGGGAGCTGACGGGACGTTCGCGCCCGCCGGGCTGAGAGCAGGACGACGGCCCGGCCCTCGCAGGCCGGGCCGTCGTTCCCGTTCGACCGGTGCGCCCTGGGCGGCCGCGGCGGGAATCACGGTCCGGCTCTGCCGAGGCCGGGGCATCATGAGCCCATGAGTGCCACCCTCCAGGCCAAGGGTGTGGCCGCGGCGTTCGGTGACCGCGAGCTGTTCTCCGGCCTCGACCTGGTCGTCGCGCCCGGTGACGTCGTCGGGCTCGTCGGCCCCAACGGCGCCGGCAAGACGACCCTCCTGCGGATCCTCGCCGGTCAGCGCGCCCCCGAGGCGGGCTCGATCGCGCTCTCGCCGCCGACCGCACAGGTCGGGTACCTCGTGCAGGAGGTCGAGCGGCACCCCGACGAGTCCGTGCGCACGTTCCTCGAGCGGCGCACGGGCGTCGCCGAGGCGCAGCGGGCGATGGACGCGGCCTCCGACGCGCTCGCCGCCGACGCCCCCGACGCGGCCGACGAGTTCACGCAGGCGCTCGAGCGCTGGATGGCGCTCGGTGGCGCGGACCTCGACGCCCGGCTCGGTGTCGTCGCCGACGACCTCGGGCTCGCGGTCGACCTGGACCTGCCGATGACGGCGCTGTCCGGCGGGCAGGCCGCACGCGTCGGCCTGGCGGCGCTGCTGCTGTCCCGGTTCGACCTGTACCTGCTCGACGAGCCGACCAACGACCTCGACGCCGACGGGCTGGACCGGCTCGAGGAGTTCGTCGAGCGGGCGCAGGCGCCGATCGTCGTGGTCAGCCACGACCGGGAGTTCCTGGCCCGCACCGTCACGACGGTGGTCGAGATCGACCGCAGCCTGCAGCGCGTGGCCACCTACGGCGGCTCGTACGACGCGTACCTGGAGGAGCGCTCGACGGCCCGGCGCCAGGCGCGCGAGGCGTACGAGGACTACGCGAGCCGCCGCGACGCGCTCGCGGGCCGGGCGCGGATGCAGCGCGCGTGGATGGAGAAGGGCGTGCGCAACGCCCGCCGCAAGGCCAGCGACAACGACAAGCACGTCAAGCACCACCGCGGGGAGACGTCCGAGAAGCAGGCGGCCAAGGCGCGCCAGACCGACCGGATGATCGAGCGGCTGGAGACGGTCGAGGAGCCGCGCAAGGAGTGGCAGCTGCGCATGAGCATCGCGACCGCGCCGCGGTCCGGGGCGGTCGTGGCCACCACGCGCGCGGCCGTGGTCCGGCGCGGCGACTTCGTGCTGGGGCCCGTCGACCTGCAGCTCGACTGGCAGGACCGGGTGGCGGTCACCGGCCCGAACGGGTCCGGCAAGTCCACGCTGCTGGCGCTGCTGCTGGGACGCATCGCCCCCGACGAGGGCAGCGCAGCGCTCGGCCCCGGGGTGCTCGTCGGCGAGGTCGACCAGGCGCGCGCCGCGTTCGAGGGCGACGAGCCGGTGGGGGAGGCGTTCGCCCGGCAGGTGCCCGACTGGACGACCGCCGACGTCCGCACGCTGCTGGCCAAGTTCGGCCTCGCGGGGCACCAGGTGGGGCGACCGGCCGCGTCGCTCTCGCCCGGGGAGCGCACCCGCGCCGCGCTGGCGCTGCTGCAGGCCCGCGGCGTCAACCTGCTGGTCCTCGACGAGCCGACGAACCACCTGGACCTGCCGGCCATCGAGCAGCTCGAGCAGGCCATGGAGTCGTTCGACGGGACGATCCTGCTGGTCACGCACGACCGGCGGATGCTCGACACCGTGCGCCTCACCCGGCGCTGGCACGTCGAGGACGGTCAGGTCGCCGAGGTCCGGCCGGACTGACCGGGTGTCGGTGGTCCGCGCGAGCATCGCGAGATGGGTGACGAGGACACCGTCGGAACGGGTCGCGCCGGTCGCGCGGGGGCCGGCGTCGAGCCGCTAGACGTCCGTGTGCCGCAACGCGTCCTCGACGACCTGCGTGACCGGTTGCGACGCACCCGGTGGTCGGCTCAGGTCGTCGGCTCGGGGTGGGAGCGCGGTGTCCCCCTCGACGTGCTGCGACCGCTGGTCCAGCGGTGGGCGGACGCGTACGACTGGCGCGCCACCGAGGACCGGGTGCGGGCCGCGGGGGAGTGGACGACCGTCATCGACGGGCAGCGCCTGCACCTGCTGCACGTGCGCTCCGGCGAACCCGGTGCGCTGCCGCTCCTGCTCACGCACGGGTGGCCCGGAGGTGTCGTCGACCTGCTGCCGGTCCTCGGGCCGCTCACCGATCCGGCAGGCTACGGCGGCGACCCCGCCGACGCGTTCCACGTCGTCGCGCCCTCGGTGCCGGGGGCGGGCCGGTCGACGCCGCTGACGCCCGGGTGGGACCACCGCCGCGTCGCCCACGCGTGGGTCGAGCTCATGACCCGGCTCGGGTACGACAGGTTCGGCGCGGCCGGCGGCGACACGGGGTCGGTGGTCTCGCCGCTCGTCGGGGCGCTCGCGCCGGACCGCGTCATCGGCGTCCACCTGCACGGCAACCTCGACGTCCCCGACCCGGCCGGTCCGCTCGACGCGGCGGAGGCGGAGCGCCTCGCGTGGGCGCGGCGGCGGGCCGCGGCGGACGGCGGGTACGCGGCGCTGCAGGCCACCCGGCCCCACACCCTCGGGCACGCGCTCGCGGACTCCCCGGTCGGGCAGCTCGCGTGGATCCTCGACAAGGTCCACGACTGGTCCGACCCGGCGCGCCCGCCGTTCGGCGACGTCGAACCGGGCGACGTGCTCGACCTCGCGACGTGGACGTGGGTGACCGGGACGTCGGCGACGTCGGCGAACCTCTACCTCGAGAACCGCCGAGCGGGTGCCCACCCGCCCGTGCGCAGCGCGGTGCCGACCGGTGTCGCCCTCTTCCCCACCGACCCGATGCTCCGCTCGGTCGCCGAGCGCCGGCACACCCTCGTCCACTGGACGGAGCACCCCCGGGGCAGCCACTTCGCGACGCTCGACGCGCCTGACCTGCTCGTCGCCGACCTGCGGGCGTTCTTCCGGTCGGTGCGGGACTGAGCGGCCCCGTTCCCCGCCGCCCCGTTCCCGGCCGTCCGGTGGCCGGTGGCCGGTGGCCGGTGGCCTGCTGTCAGCGCCGGTCGACCCACCGCTCGCCGACGCGTTCGGGCACGACCCGGCCCGAGGTGAGCGCCGCGAGGACCGCCACCAGCGCCTGCGGGTCCTCGACGCCCAGCAGCAGCCGGACGTCCTGCGCGTAGGTGGTGTCCAGCACCTCGACGCCCCGGGCGCGCAGCTCACCCTCGACGCGCCCCGCCTCGGTGTGGTCCAGCCGCACCGCCCACTCCTCGAGCAGCCGCCGCTCGAGCGTGCCGACCTCGGCCAGCCCGGCCGACACCGCGTCGGAGTACGCGCGCACGAGCCCGCCCGCGCCCAGCAGGATCCCGCCGAACCACCGCGTGACGACGACGGCGACGTCGCTGACGTGGTGCCCGCGGAGCACCTCGAGCATCGGGGCGCCCGCGGTCCCTGCCGGCTCGCCGTCGTCCGACGACCGCTGCAGCATCGCGTCCGGGCCGATGACGAACGCCGAGCAGTGGTGGCGCGCGTCCCAGTGGGCCTTGCGCATCTGGTCGACCAGCGCGCGGGCGTCGCTCTCCTGCTCGACCCGGCGCAGCGTGCACAGGAACCGGGACCGCTTGATCTCGAGGGTCGCCTCGCCGTCGCGGGCGATGGTCACGTAGGAGGGCATGGCACCACCCACGATGCCACGCCGGCGAGCACCCCCCCGCGGGACGGACCACGGGTCGTCCGCACGATCGACGCGGGCGCGGATCGCCGCTGGCTAGCGTGGCGGCATGGACGACAGGACTCCCGTGACCACCGACCGGAACCGGGCCCGTGACGCCCTCGTGGCAGGGCTGACCACGGCCGCCTACTACGCGGTGCCGGACGCCGTGAGCTCCCGCGCGGCGCGCTTCTGCCTGAAGACGGCCCTGCTGGGCCTGGGCATGACCACCATGGAGGCCATGCCCACCACGCGGGCGGGCTGGGCGGAGCTGCGCACGTCCTGGCGGGACGCCGTCGCCGGCGGCGCCTCGCGGGAGGACGCCGGACCAGACGGCGACCACGACGCTCCTGGGAGCGACCCGTCCGATGCCGGGACCCCTGCCACCGACGTGCTGCCCGGCGACGGGGACGACGTGACGGGCCGGCCGAGCGCCTCCCAGCGTGCCGCTGCGGTGGGCGTCGTGGCGGTGCTCGTGGCGGCCGCGACGGTCGGCACCGTCGCGTTCGAGCGCTGGGTCTACCGGCGCGGTGAGGCGCGCGCGGCGGCCGGTGTGCGGTTCGCCCACACGCGCACCGGGGTCGTCATGGGTGTGCTGGCCGCGGCGGGCGCGTTCCTCCCGGGACCGTCCTCGGAGGCCTGAGGCCCGTCGCCACGCCGCCGCCGTCACCCGACGGGACCCAGGGCCCACGAACCCCCCGCGACGACGCCGAAGACTTCGGCACGAGGCCACGCCGCGTGGCCCGCGTCGGAGGGAAGTGCGTCATGAGCAGCGTCCTGGTCGTCGGAGGTTCCGGACTCCTCGGCTTCCACACGGTCCTCGAGCTGGTGGCCCGCGGGCACCGCGTCACGAGCCTGTCGCTGCCGCCGGTGGCGACCGACATCACGTTCCCCGACGGCGTGCAGACGCTGTGGGGCGACGTCGCGACGATGACGGACGACGAGCTGTCCTCGCTGCTCGTCGGCGTGGACGCGGTCGTCTACGCCGCGGGCGCCGACGAGCGCACGATCCCGCCGGCCCCGGCCGCGCACTTCTTCCACGAGGCGAACGTGCGCCCCACGCAGCGCCTGGCGCGCGTCGCCCGTCACGCGGGCGTCACGCGGTTCGTGCTGTTCGGGTCCTACACCGCGGAGTTCGCGGAGCGCTACGACGACCTGGGCTACCGCACCTCCAACGGGTACCCCCGCACGCGCCTGGCGCAGGAGGAGGTCGCGTACCTGGAGGGCGACGGCGCGATGGACGTCATGGTGCTGCGGCTGCCGTACATCTTCGGGCTCATCGGGGAGCGCCGGCCGCTGTGGCAGTTCGTCCTCGACCGGGTGCAGGGCCCCGGGCCTGTCGCGGTCCTCGGCGGCTCGACGTCGTCCGTCACCGTCCGGCAGGTCGCGCAGGCGGCCGTCGGCGCGCTGGAGGGCGGCACGCACGGCGCGCGCTACGCGATCAACGGGTACGACCTGACGTACGTCGAGCTGTACCGCCTGGCGTGCGAGGCGGTCGGCCGGGACCCGCAGGACGTCGTCGTCGTGCCGCTGGACGCGATGCTGCCGTTCGGCGCCCAGGCCGACGCGGCCGCCGCGGCGGAGGGCACCGAGCACGGGATCCACGTGGTCGACTCGCTGCGCTTCCAGGACCGCGCCGCGGTGAGCGACATCGAGCCGACCGCCTCCGCGCTCGGCATGGAGCCCGACGACGTCGTCGAGGCGATCCGCGAGACCTTCCGCTGGTGCGTCGAGCACCCGGTGGCGGCTCCGGTCGGCTGACCGGGCACGACACGGCGAGGCCGGCCCGCACCCCTCTGCGGCCGGCCTCGCCGTCCTGTCGGTGCACGCGCCCCCGTCCTGTCGGTGCGCGCGCCACCGCGGCGCCCGGGCAGGCGGTCCGGTTGCTCCCGGCGCGCACCTTCCCTCCGGAGGTGTCCGTTCCCTAGCCTGGCGACGGGTCGCGACGACGCGACGGCCACCTCAGCCACGGGGAGCTCGCATGCCCGACAGCCCGCAGGTCCACGCCACGTCCCGCCCCACGCCCCCGGAGGGTCCCGGGCTGCCACGTCGGACGTTCCTCGCCGTCACCGGTGCGGCTGTCGCCGTCGTCGCCGGGGCCGGTGCCGCCGGCGCGCACGACGGGCGCGGGTGGGGTCCGCGGCCCTCGGTCCGTCCCGGCAGGCCGCGTCACCACGGCGGCCCCGGGGGCGCCGAGCGCGCCGCGGTCGGCTTCGTGCGCGCCGCGACCGACGCGTACCCGGTCAACACCGGACCGCGGCTCGCGCAGAGCTACACCGACGAGCTCGGCCTGTTCTCCACGGCGTTCGTCTACGACAACGCCCTGGCGGTCTGCGCGCTGCTCGCCGACGGGCGCCGCGGCAGCGTCGAGACCGCGCGGGTGATCGGTGACGGGCTGCTGTTCGCGCAGGAGCACGACCCCGACCACGCCGACGGGCGGCTGCGCCAGGGCTACAACGTGGGGCCGTACACCTTCTACGACGGCACGCCGCAGCCCGACGGCTTCGTGCGCGCCGACGGCGCCGCGAACGTCGGCTGGCAGTTCGGGTTCCTCGGCACCGCGGTGGGCGACATGGCGTGGCCCGGGATCGCGCTGCTGCAGCTGTACCGCGCGACACGCGACGCCCGCTACCGCGACGGGGCCGTGCGCATCGGGGAGTGGATCACCTCGACCACCTGGTCGACCGCGCCCCTGGGCGGGTTCTCCTTCGGTGTCGACGGCGCGAACAACCCCGTGCCCAACGGCTCCACCGAGCACAACGTCGACTGCGTCGCGTTCTTCACCATGCTGCGCAAGGCCACCGGTGAGCGCCGCTGGGGCGGGGCGGTCGAGCACGCGCGCCAGTTCGTCGAGCGGATGTGGGTCCCGGGGTCCGGGTGGTTCTGGACGGGCACGAACGACGGCGTCGAGATCAACCGCGACCCCGTGCCGCTGGACCCCGCGACGTGGAGCCGGCTCGCGGTCGGCGACCGGCGCTACGACCCGGCGCTGGACTGGGCGGCGTCCGCCCTGGCGGTCACCGACGACGCCGCGGCCCCGACCTCCCAGCTGCCCGACGGCGAGCAGGTGTCCGGGGTCACCTTCAGCACGGCCTCGCTCACCTCGACCGCGCAGTACAACGGCCTGACGGTCCACCCGCAGGGCGTGTGGCTCGAGGGCACCGCGCAGCTCGCGACGTCGCTGCTCGACCGGGACCGCCGCGGCGACCGGCAGCAGGCCGAGGCGCTGCTCGCGCAGGTGCGGCACGCGCAGGACGTGCTCGGCGGCGGGCAGCACCTGGGCGGGGTCGAGGTCGACGGCGGCGTGGTCGCGGCGTCCAGCCTGCTCGACAGCGGCTTCGGCTTCGGGTACTTCCAGGTGCAGCACGTCGGGGCGACGTCGTGGTTCCTGCTCGCGTCGACGCGCTCCAACCCGATGCGCTGGGGTGGCCTGCGCTGACGCGGCGTGCGTGACGCGGCCTGCCTGCCGCCGGCCCTGGTCCGCGCGGGGCCGCGGGAGGTCAGCCCTGCACGTCCCCGTCCACGTACTGCCAGCCCTCGGGCCCGCGGACGAACCTGCTGACCTCCCGCATCGAGCCGCGGCCGTCCGGGCCGCGCCAGAACGCCTCGAACTCCACGGTCCCGGCGGTGTCGAAGACCCCGCCGCCGGTCGTGGCGAGCACGTCGAGCCGGTACCAGCGCACGTCGGCGTCGAGCGTGAGGTCCGTCGGCCGCGTCGACGGGTGCCAGGAGCGGCGCAGGTACGCGGCGTCGCCCACCGCGAACGCGCTGAACCGCGACCGCATGAGCTGCTCGGCCGTGCCGGCGGTGCGCTCGCCGCGGTGCAGGGGGCCGCAGCACTCGTCGAGGGGCAGGCCGCTGCTGCAGGGGCACCGGGTCATGGGACCAGTATCCCGGGGGCGGCCCGCCGCGGTGGGCGAGGGTGGTGGGAACCTCCCGCACCCCGCGTCGTTGAGCCGGTGGAGCGCACCCGCACACCGAGGAGCCCGCATGACCACCACCTCCGCCCGTCTCGTCGCCGCCGTCGTCGCCGGTGCCGGCACCGCCGCCTACTACGCGACGCCGGACCTGGTGCGCTCACGGACCGCGCGCGGGTGGGCGAAGGCCGGCTGCTTGGCGGTCGTCACCGCCGCGGGCGTCCCCGACCTGGTGCGCGGGTGGCGCGAGACGCAGGAGACCGCCCGGGACGCGGCGCAGGTCCGTGACGCCGCCGCCGAGCCGGAGGCCGACGCCCCCGCCACCCTGTCCGACGCCATGCGCGCGCTGTCGCCCGGGTGGCGCGTCGCGCTGTCCGCCGGTGCCGTCGCGGTGCTGGCCGCCTCCACCGCCGCGTCGGTGGGCTTCGAGCGCGCCGTCTTCCGGCGTGGGGAGACGCGCCGGGCTGCCGGCGTGCCGCTGGCCCACACCCGCTCCGGCCTCGTGCTCGGGGCGCTCGCCACGGTCCTCGCCCTGTACCCGGACCCCTCGGACGAGCGTCGGTGACGGCGCCCCGGGCCCTCGTCCTGGCCGGACGCGCCCGGTACGGCGACCCGTGGCACGACCACGCGGCGACGTCGCACCGGGTCGCGGGCCTGCTCGCGGCCGACGGCTTCGACGTCGACGTGCGCAGCACCTTCCCCGACGCCCTGGACGGGCTGACGCCGGGCGACCTGCTCGTCGTCAACGCCGGCCAGGGCCCCGCGGACGACGACGACGCCACGTGGCTGCCGCTGCACGCGCGGGTCCGCGACCACGCCGCCGCGGGCGGGCCGGTGCTCGCGCTCCACCAGGCCACGAACACCTTCGGCGACAGCCCGTGGTGGGCGGACGTCGTCGGCGGGCGCTGGGTCGACGGGACGTCGTGGCACCCGCCGCAGGACGTCGCGACGTTCGACGTCCACCCCGGGCACCCCGTGACCGACGGCCTCGGCCCCCTGGTCGTCGACGACGAGCGGTACACGGACCTCGTCGTCGCGCGCGGCGCGCACGTGCTGGTCACCCACGTCGAGGGCGGCGCGACGCACCCCGTGGTGTGGGTCGCGCCGAGCGGCCGTGCGGTCGTCGACGCGCTCGGGCACGGCGTGGAGTCGTACGCCGCACCCGCGCGAGCGGCCCTGCTGCGACGTGAGGCGCGGTGGCTCGTGGGGCTGCCGCCGGTTCAGCCCAGCACGGTCACCCGCTGGTCGTAGCCGTCCCCGGACCCGGACGCGTCGTAGTCCCACCGGAACGCCATGAGCAGCTTCAGGTGGCCCGCCAGCTCCGACTGGTCGGGCAGCGGCACGCGCCACAGCTCCGTGCCGTCAGCCGGGTCCATCGCCACGAGCTGGGTGCCTCCGACCTCCTCGGACAGGGCCGCGACACCGAGCAGGTGGTGCCCGTCGGACAGCAGGCGCCCCCGGACGACGTGGGAGCGCCACAGCTCCTCACCGGTGCGCGCGTCGAGCGTGCGCGTCGGCCCGTCGGGCCACAGGTGGACCCGCCCGTCGACGATGATCGCCTCGTCCACCCAGGTGGAGGGCGTCGACCACACCTCGTCACCGGCGTCGTCCCATGCCCGCAGCCTCGCGCCGTCGAACGTCAGGACCGCCGCAGGGCTGCTGCCGTCGTCGACGCCGACGGGGACGTACAAGCCTCTGACCTGCAGGTCGGCGTCGGCGTGGATCACGGTCGTCCACCGTGCGGGGTTGAGGCTCAGGCTGTTCGGGGAGCTCACCACGATCACGTCGGAACCCGCGGTCTGGGACGCCCACTGGTCCTCGTCGAGGGCCACCGTGCGCACCGTCGTCCCGTCGACGGCGAGCAGCCGGACCCCGGAGGACGTGACCACGGCGACGAGGTCGTCGAGCCGGAGCACCGTGGCTCTCGGTCCCCGCACGTCCCTGCCCGGCACGGCGGCCGTCCACAGCGGTGTGCCGTCCAGGGCGATGCCGCGCACGTCCACCTCGGCGGAGTCGCCCCCGGCCACCGCCACGACGTCACCGACGACCGCGAACGTCGTCGCCGCCGGCGGCAGGGCGTCGCTCAGCTCGACCGTGACCGAGCCGTCCCGGGTGTCGAGGACGACCAGGCGGGCGGTGGCGCCCGGCACCTGCCGCGGGCCGTCCTCCGTCCACCACCACAGCGCGTCGGTCGCCAGGCAGACGACGTGGTGCTCGTCCTGCGGGACGGCCGCGCAGGTCCCGCCCTGCGGTGACGCCTCCGCCTCGTCGGGTCCGGGTCGCACACGCGTCGCCTCGTCCACCAGGGTGGTCCGCCAGACCTCCGTGCCGTCGGCCGCGTCGACGGCGACCGCGGTGACCGGCCCCTGCGCGTCGGGACGGATCCCCACGAGAAGCCCGCCGGGGGTGCGCACCGTCGCGACCATGTCCTGGCCGTCGGCCTCCCACAGCACGCGGGCAGGCCCGGGCACAGGGGCCACCGCGCCGGGAAGGGCGGCGACCCGCTCCAGGCGCGCCCGTTCGGCGCGGTCGGTGACGGCCTGGCCCGTCAGGGCAGCCGCGACGGCGACGACGAGCACGCCGACCCCGAGGACGAGCGTGCGTCGGCGGACCGGTGGCCGCCCCGGGGCGGGTGCCGGCGGGACCGCGTCGGGGGCGTCGTCCTCGACGATCTCGACCTCGCGCAGGTTCTGCCTCATCGCCGGAGGGTAGCGCCCGGCCCGTCCGTGGGGGACGGGTCGGGTGGACCGCACGCACCCGGGACCGGCGCCGGTCACTGCAGCACGACCCCGCCCCGTGCCGTCCGCGCCAGGAGCAGGCCGTCGACGACCGTCACGTCCGCGACGTCCGGCAGCGTCTCGCGCCACGCCGGCGTCCCGTCCGCGGCGTCCAGCGCGACGAGCGTCGTCGACGACCCGTCGCGGTCCCGCCCGACGACCAGCACGCGCGCCCCGTCGGTCGCCAGCGCCGTGACCGCCGTGCGCTCACCGACGAGCTCGGGTGCGCTCGCCTCCCACAGCACCTCACCGGTGCCACCGGCGAGCGTCGTGACCCGGTAGCCGTCGTGCACGTGCACGCGCCCCCCGACCACCAGCGCCTGCTCGACGCCCACCACCTCCGCCGACCGCCACGTCTGCTCACCGGTCGACGCGTCCCACGCGCGCAGACCGCCCGAGCTCGTCAGGGCCAGGTGCGGCACGGTCCCGTCGTCGACGGTGACGGGCACCGGCACGCCGTCCAGGCGCACGTCGCCGTCGCCGTCCAGCAGCCGGGTGAACCCCTCGGTCCCCACGACGAGCGCGGTCCCGTCGGGCCGCGCCCCCAGGACCGTCGCCAGCGTGCCCGCCGACGTGAGGACCGACCCGTCGGCCGCGTCCAGCAGCACCGCACCGGCGCCCAGCACCGCGACCGCGTCGTCACCCACGGGCACGACCCGCGACTCCGCGCCCCAGCGCAGCCACCCCCCGCCGACGCCCGTCGCGGCCCGCGTCTGCCACCTGCGCGCCCCCGTGCCCGGGTCCACCGCCCACACCGACGTGCCCACGTCCAGGGG
>JAEWEJ010000016.1 GCA_023389455.1 Actinomycetes bacterium
CCGCCCGGCACGGCCGCGTCGAGGCGCAGGGCCGCGGCCCGCTGCTGCCCGACGTGGTGCCCGGCGGCGAGGTCGAGGTCGCCGAGGGCGGCCCCCTCGACGGCACGTACTACGTGCAGGAGGTCGAGCACCGCTTCGACGGCCGCGCGTCGCGCACGACGTTCGTCGCGGGCGACCGCGAGCCGGTCCGCCTGGGCGGGGCGACGGGGGAGCGGCCGGTGCGGTCCGCGCGGCACACCGGGCTCGTCGTCGCGACCGTCAACAGCACGGACGACCCCGACCGCCTGGGGCGCGTCCGGGTCACGTTCGTCACCGCGTCGGACCGCACCTCCTCGGACTGGGCCCGGGTGCTCGCGCCCGGCGGCGGCAGCGCGGGCGGCATGGTCCTGCAGCACGAGCCGGGCGACGAGGTGCTCGTCGCGTTCGAGGGCGGCGACGTCAGCCGGCCCGTCGTGCTGGGCGGGCTGCACTCGGCGCAGGCGCTGCCCCCGCGGACGGTGCGCGCCGAGGGTGGGCCGCGCGTGCGGGCCATGCACTCGCGCCACGGTCAGCGCCTCGTGCTGGGCGACGGCGAGTCGGGTGACGACGCGTACGTCGAGCTCGCGCTCGGCGCGGCGGGCCACGGGCTGCGCATCTCGCAGCAGCAGGCGGTGCTCGAGGTCGGCAGGATCCCGCTGCGGATCGTCGCGGGGTCCTCGTCGATCGAGCTGGACGGGGAGGGGAAGGTCACCGTGCGGGGCACCGACATCGCGGTGCAGGCGGACAACGAGCTGCGGTTGAAGGGCACCACCGTGCGGATCGAGGGCACCACCAAGGTCGAGGTCACGGGCGCGCAGGTCGCGCTCAAGGCCAGCGGGACCGCCGAGGTCTCCGCGTCCGGCCCGACGAAGGTCGTGGGCAACCCGGTGGCGATCAACTGATGAGCGACCTCCAGCACCCCCGCGACGCGATGACCGCCGCCGCCGACTTCGTCGGGCGCGGCTTCGCCTGGCCCTTCGCGGTCGACCACACCGGATCGATCGCCATGACCGACGGCGCGGGCGACGTCGAGGACGCCATGCGCGTCGTCCTGCTCACCGCGCCCGGCGAGCGCCTCATGCGCCCGGCGTTCGGCTGCCGCATCTGGGACCTGCTCTTCGAGCCGGTCACCCCGAACCTCGTCGGCCTGGTGCGCCAGGCCGTGCGCGACGCGCTGGCCCAGTGGGAGCCGCGCGTGGACGTCGAGGACGTCCGCCCCGTGCAGGACCCGGGCGACACCGGCCTGCTCCACATCCAGATCGACTACCGCGTCCGGTCCACCAACGACCGCCGCAACCTGGTCTTCCCCTTCTACGTGATCCCCCGCGAGGACTCCTGACATGCCGCCGCTCGACCCGCCGAACCTCGACGACCGCCGGTTCCAGGACATCGTCGACGAGACGAAGCGCCTCATCCCGCGCTTCACGCCCGAGTGGACCAACCACAACCTGTCGGACCCCGGCGTCGCGCTCGTCGAGCTGTTCGCGTGGGTCGGCGAGATGGTGCTGTACCGCGTCAACCAGGTGCCGGACCGCATGTACGCGCACTTCCTGGAGCTCGTCGGCGTCGAGCCGTTCCCGCCGTCGGTGGCGCGCACGCGCCTGACCTTCCGGCTGGCGGCGCCCGCGACGGAGCCCGTGGTGGTCCCCGAGGGCACCGCGGTGTCGACCGTGACGGTCGGCGGGCAGGACCCCGTGGTGTTCGCGACGTCGGCGGAGGCCGTCGCGGTCCCGCCGGTGCTGGTCGCGGCCCGGACGGCCGGGCCGGACGGCGCGGCGTCGAGCGACGCGTGGGAGGCGCTGCAGGTGCCCGGGGAGACCGTGCGCTGCTTCCCGTCGTCGCCGATCCGCGACGGGGACGCGCTGTACCTGGGCTGCGCCGGCCCGCTCGCGGACCTCGTGCTGCGCCTGGACGTCACCGCGCACGCCGAGGGCATCGGCGTGGACCCGACGCGCCCGCCCCTGGCGTGGGAGGTGTGGAGCGGCGAGGCGTGGGTGCCCACGGCCGTGGACGAGGACACCACCGGCGGCCTGAACCGTGACGGCGCCGTCACGCTGCTGGTCGGTGACCGGCACGCGCCCCTGACGATCGGCGGCACGACCGCGTACTGGCTGCGCGCGCGCCTGCTCGACCGCGCCGACGGCCGCCCCGCGTACCAGGCGTCCCCGCACGTCGGGTCCGTGGTGGTGCGGACCGTCGGGATCAGCGTCCCGGCCGAGCACGCGCAGGCCATGCCCGCCGAGGTGCTTGGGCGGTCCGACGGGCGCCCGGGCCAGCGGTTCGCGGTGTCCGCGGCGCCGGTCGCCACGCGGCGCGGCGACGAGCGCGTCGTCGTGGTGGACCACACCGGGGCGACCGAGTGGGACGAGGTCCCCGACTTCTCCGCGTCCGGCCCGGCCGACCGGCACGTGGTGTGGGACTCCGCGACCGGCGAGGTGCGCTTCGGTCCCGCCGTCCGGCAGCCCGACGGCCGCACCCGCCAGCACGGCGCCGTGCCGCCCGACGGTGCGCAGGTGCGCGTCACCGGCTACCGGACCGGCGGCGGGGCACGCGGCAACGTCGGCGTGCGCACGGTGACGTCGCTGCGCACCGCGCTGCCGTCGGTGCGCTCGGTCGCCAACCTCGTGCCCGCCACGGGCGGCGTCGACGCCGAGACGGTCGAGGAGGCCAAGGTGCGCGGGCCGCTCGCGCTGCGCACCGGGCAGCGCGCCGTCACCGCGTCCGACTTCGAGCAGGTCGCTCGCCAGGCGTCCGTCGAGGTCGCGCGGGCCCGCTGCCTGCCGGTGGCCCCCGACGGCCCGGCGCGCCCGGTGCACGTGCTGCTCGTGCCGCAGGTGCGCACCGACCCGCGCACCCACACCATCGACGACTTCGTGCTCCCGCCCCGGCTGCTCGACACGGTGGCCGCCGAGCTGGACCGACGCCGCACCGTGGGCGTCTCGGTCGGGCTGGGTGCGCCGTACTACCACGGGGTGTCCGTCGCGGCGCTGGTCCGTGCGATCCCCGGGCGGCCGGTGCAGGCCGTGCGCGAGCGCGTCGTCGAGGCGGTCACGCGGTTCGTGCACCCGCTGGTCGGCGGCCCGCAGGGCACCGGGTGGCCGTTCGGCCAGACGCTCACGGCGACGGCGGTCGCGCAGGTCGCCGAGGGCGTCGACGGCGTGCTCGGCGTCGACGAGGTCACCCTGTTCGGGTACGACCTGCGCAACGGGCGGCGCGTGGGCGAGGGGCGCGAGTCGCTGACCATCGACGCCGACACGCTGCTGCTGTCCGCCGAGCACCGCGTGGTGGTCCGGTGAGCGGGGCGGTCACGCCCGCGCGCCCGACGAGGAGGACGCGACGTGGCGCGCGCTGACGACTGGCTGCTCGCGCAGCTGCCGGCGGGCATGGTCGCGGAGGACTTCTTCGCGCGGTTCGTGCGGATCTTCCAGGCCGAGGCCGAGACGCTGCTGGCCCACCCCGACAACCTGCCGCACCTGGCGGACCCGCGGCTCGCGCCGCCCGAGATGGTGCGCTACCTCGCGCGCTGGATCGGCCTGCCCGGCCTGGACGCCGACCTGCCGGAGGACCTGCAGCGCGACCTGCTCGTCGCGGGCGCGGCGGCCCTGCCGTGGCGCGGTACCGCGCACGGGCTGCGTCTGCTGCTGGAGGGCTGCACCGGAGCCCCGGCCCGCGTGGTCGACGGCGGCGGGGTGCACCCGCTGGGCGACGAGCCGGACGACACGGCCTGGGTGCGGCTCGAGGCCGCGTCGACGGGGCGTCTGACGCAGGACGAGCTGGTCGAGCTGGTGCGCGCGGAGGTGCCCGCGCACGTGCGGGTCGAGGTGCTCGTGGGGGGCCGCACGGTGTGGCCACGGACCGGAGGAGGGGACGATGACGGAGGTGCTGCGTGAGCCGGTGCCGGGCCTGGGTCAGGCGCGCGCGACGGGTGCGGTGCGTCCCACCGGTGCGGCGGCTGCCGAGCGCGCGGGGCGTGCCGAGGGTGCGGGCCGTGCCGAGGGTGCGGTGCCGACCGAGACCGTGACCTGCCCCGAGTGCGGCACCCGCGCCACCCTGGACCTGCTGCGCCGTGACGCGAGCGGGTTCTGCCCGCAGTGCGACTTCCCGCTGTTCTGGGCCGACCGCGGCCACGGTCGCGCGGGCGTCGTGGACGCGGACCAGGCGCCGACGCGGCGCTCGCCCGGGGTGGAGGGCGAGCTGTCCGGGGCCGTCGCGGTCTGCGTGTCCTGCGGCGAGCACAACGCCCACGCCCGCGGGCCGTGCGTGCGCTGCGGTGCGGACCTCGCCCCTCCGCCGGCGCCCGTGCTCCCCCCGCCGCCGGCACCCGAGCCGGAGCCCCTGGTGGTGCACGTGGAGGTCCCGGTCCCGTGCGCGCACCCTCGCACGTGGGTGGTCGCGCTGCTGTCCGGGCTGCTGGGCGCGGGCGTGGCGTTCGTCGTGGCGATGCTCCTGGTGGGCTGACGACGCAGGTCCCCGGCCCGGCAGGGACGGTCGTCAGCGGGGCAGCGTGAGGATCTCCGCGCCGTCGTCCGTGAGGGCGATGGTGTGCTCGCTGTGGGCCGTGCGGCAGCCGGTGGCGCTGCGCAGCGTCCAGCCGTCGGGGTCGGTGACCAGCCGGTCGGTGTCCGCCATGACCCACGGCTCGACGGCCAGCAGCAGGCCGGGGCGCAGCGGGTAGCCACGGCCGGGGCGCCCGGCGTTGGGCACGTGCGGGTCCTGGTGCATGGTCGTGCCGATCCCGTGCCCGCCGAACTCGGTGTTGACGGGGTAGCCCGCCCCGGTGAGCACGGTCCCGATCGCGTGCGAGAGGTCACCGACCCGGGCCCCGGGCCGGGCGGCCGCGATGGCCGCGGCGAGCGCCTGCTGCGTCACCTCGATCAGCGCGAGGTCCGCGTCGTCGCGGGGCGTGCCGACGACGAAGCTGATCGCGGAGTCCGCGGCGATCCCGCGCAGCGACACGGCCAGGTCGAGCGTCAGCAGGTCGCCGTCGCGCAGGGCGTAGTCGTGCGGCAGGCCGTGCAGGACGGCGTCGTTGACGGCCGTGCAGATGTAGTGGCCGAAGGGGCCGCGGCCGAACGACGGGGCGTAGTCGACGTAGCAGGACTGTGCGCCCGCGCCCAGGATCATCTCCTGCGCCCACCGGTCGATCTCCAGCAGGTTGGTGCCCACCGTGGCGCGGCGCCGCAGCGTCTGCAGCACGTCCGCCACCAGCGCCCCGGTCTCACGGGCGCGGGCCACCTCGGCGGGGCTGAGGATCTCGATCACGGCAGGGTCCCTCTCGTCACGGCGGTACCCGCCCATCCTGCCCCGGCGCGGGGGCGCGCGCGGACGGGGGTGCGCCCCGGCGCCTCGGCGTCACGGCCCCGCTGGGGCCCCGGCGTCACGGCCCCGCCGGTGCCTCGGGTCCCGGCGGGCCCGGGACCGGCTGCACCTGCACCTGCACGGTCGTCTGGGACCCGGCCCACGTGGGCGACGCAGGCAGGTACCGCACGGACAGCGTCGTGCTGCCCAGGGACCACCCCCTCGTCGGCACGCTCACGCTCGCGGTGCCGCCGGCCAGCGTCGCGCCGATCGCCTGCGACCAGTCCGTGCCGAGCGTGACGACCTGCACCTGCCCGGCGGGGGTGGTGCCGGGCGACGTGACGGACACGGTGACGGTCGCGTCCGTGCCCAGGACCACCGGGCCGGACGTCGACGCGTCCGTCGCGGTCACGGCCGGGGCGGGCGCGGTCGTGGCGGTGACGAGCAGCTGCGAGACCCCGGCGGGCACCGTCTGCTGCGACAGCGTGACCGTCCACCCGGTGGTCGTGGTGGCGCTCAGCGTGGCGGCCGGGCCGCCCGTCGTGCCCGGCAGGTGCAGCACGGAGTCGCTCGCGCCGTCGAGCAGCCGCACGGTCTGCGGCCCTCCGGACGTCGGCGTGACGGTCACGTCCACCGACGGCGCGCCGCCGGTCGCGCGCAGCCGCAGCTCGACCTCCCGCAGCTGCAGCGGCACGGTCGTGGGGCCGCTGACGTCCACGGTCGCCTCGACCGTCGCCAGGTGGCCGGCGGGCCCGGCGGCACGCACCGTCCACGTGCCCGGCGGCACCTGCGGGAACGTCGTGACGTACCGCGTGCCGGACCGCGCGACGGGCTGCGGGCCGAGCGTCCCGCCGCTGCCCGACGTCAGCGTCACCAGGCCCCCGGTGAGGTCCGCACCGATGGACGACGTCAGCTCGACCGTCACCGGGTGGCGCACCAGCGGGAACGTCACGTCGAGCACGGTGCCCTGCCCCGGCACGATCTGCACGCCGCGGGTCAGGACCGTGCCGGACTGCGTGAACGTCAGGGCGTACGTGCCGCCGGCCAGGCCGCTGAGCAGGTAGCGCCCGTCGGGCCCGGTGGTGGTCTCGACGCCCTCGGTCGCGCCCTGCGCCGTGGCGGTCACCGTGGCGCCGGTCAGCGGCGTCAGGGTCCCGTCGGCCGCCTCGCGCGTCACCAGCCCCTGCACGGAGCCGGTCGGCGTCGCCAGCGGCACCTCGACGCGCCCCGGCTGGCCGGGACCGACGGTGACGCGGGTGCTGACGGTCGTGTACTCGGTCGTGGAGGGCACCACCCACAGCGTGTAGGTGAGCGGCAGCAGGCCGCTGAAGACGAACTCGTCGTGCTCGACGGTCGGCTGGGGGATCGTCACCGCGTGGTCCGAGTACGCCAGCCGCACGTCGATGCCGGACGTCACGGGGGCGCCGGCGGCGTCGGTGACGCGCACGGTCAGCGACGAGCCGAGCGGCTCGAGCCCCAGCGTGGCGGTCGTGGGGCCGGTGCCCACCGTGGCGACCGCGGTCGCGGTGGTGTGGGCGTCGGCGGTGGCGGTGAGCGCCCAGTCGCCGTCCCACAGGCCCTCGCGGTCCAGGTCGCCGGTCACGGTGAACCGGCCGGACGTGCCCGAGCGGGTGGTGAAGGTGGTGTCGGTGGTGCCGTCGTCGTCGGCCGGGCCGACGGCGCTCACCGTCGCTCCGGGCAGGGCGACGGACCACCCGACCCCGAGCTGCGTCGACACGGTGCCCTCGACGCGCCCCAGCTCGACCAGCTGGACGGTCGGCGTCGCGTCGCCGCCGGGCGGGACCTCGACCGACGTCACCGTGGCGGTACGGAAGCCGGCGGCGACCACGCGCAGGTCGTACGAGCCGACGGGCACGGCCCCGAGGTGCACCGAGCCGGTGCCGCTGGCGACGCGCTCGGCGACGACGCGGCCGCCGGTGCTCAGGGTGAGCCGGGTGTCGGTCAGCGGCGTGGTGGGCGTGGGCAGCAGGGAGACGTGCACGCCGCCGTCGCGCCGGAGGACCACCTGGGCGGTGGTCGCGAACGGGGTGTCGTCGTCGCGGTAGGGGACCACCACGACGAGCTCGGTGGCCCCGGACGCCTGGCTCCACCCGGGGGCGCGCACGGCGAACCGGTAGGTGCCCGGCCGGATCCGGTTCTCCACCCCGAGCACGGTGTCGACGAACGTGAGCCGCACGGACGTGGCGGCCTGGCCGTCGACGGTGGTGGGGTCGCCCGCCACCGCGGGCGTCAGGCGCACCGTGCCCGTCCCCGGGGGTGCGTCGACGGCCTCGAAGGTCACGTCGGGCACCGCGGTGACGCCGGGCACCAGCACCGCGGACGCCTCGAGCAGCTGGTACGACGGCGTCAGCACGACCGGGGGCACCGTGCCGAGCTCGACGCCGTTGAGCCGCTGCGTGTCGAAGCCGTCGGCCTGGACGACGATGTCGACCTGCCCGGACAGCAGCGGCAGGGCGGGCCGTCCGGCGCAGACGCCGGCAGCCACCGCGCAGATCAGTGCCTCACCCGACTGGTCGGTGGTGAACGTCTGGGACCGGCGCACCTGCGTGGTCCCGGAGTACTCGACCACGCCGGTGACGGTGACCCGCGCGGACGCGACCTCCCGGAACGCGTCGTGCGCGGACTGCACGACCACCCGCACGACCTGGTCGCCCACGGGGGAGGCGAGCACCACGGTCGTGTCGAGCTGCTGGTTGAGCGAGACGTCACGGTCGATCGTCACGCGCACCGTGGGGTCGTCCGCCGCGGCGGCCGCGATCCGGTAGCTGCCCGGGGTCAGGCCCGTGAGCTCGGCGACGCCGTCGGTGCTGCTCGTCGCGTGCCGGACGGTGCCGCCGTCGACCTGCGTGGCCACCACGGACGCGCCCGGCGCGACGACGATCGTGCCCGTCGGGTCGGATCGCAGCGTGCTGACGCGGATGATGCCGAGACGCTCGATCGTCGCGTCGTAGCGCTTGGTCTCGCCCGGCAGCAGGACGACCTCGACGGGGTCGGGCGTCACCCACTCGTCGGGCAGCCCGACCACGACGACCTCCCAGGTGCCCGCGGGCAGCCGGCGCAGCTCGTACATGCCCTGCACCACGCTCGCGCACCGCGCGTCCGTCCCCGTGCACGTCGCGGTCGCCGGGTCGCAGGTGGTGGCCGAACCGGGGGCGCGGGCGACCACGCACACGCCCGCCGGCAGCGCGCCGACGCGGGGCAGCACCGTGCCCACGAGCGACGGCGACGGCGTCAGGGCGACGGTGGCGGCCTCGACGACCGCCCCCATGGGCACGGTCACGTCGACGGTGGCGCGCTCGTAGCCGGGCACCGAGACCGTGAGGGTGTAGCGGCCCGGCAGCAGGCCGGGCTCGCCGTCGCCCGGCAGGACGTACGGGTCGTCCGGCGCGGCGCCGGCGGTGACGGTCCGGGTGGTGCCGTCCAGGGCGGACGCGGTGGTCGTGACGGTGACGACGCACGGCTCCGTGGTGGCCAGGCACTGCACGCGGCCGCCGGTGGACGCGTCGGTGACGCGACCGGTGACCGACGCGGTGGCGGCGAGCCCGTCGCCCGGCACGGTCGTCAGCACCACGTCGGAGGTGACCGTGCCGCCCGCGGCGACGACGACCTGCGCGTACCCGGTGACGTACCCGAACGCCGCGGCGGACAGCACGTACGTGCCGGCGGTGACGCCGACGAACCGGTAGGACCCGGCGCCGTCGGACGACGACATCGACTTGTACGTCTCGGTGCCGTCGGTGAGCGTCAGGCCGGCGGCGGTGACGCCCGCGCCGTCGTCGCCGCGCACGGTGCCCGACACCGCGCCGCCGACGGCGGTCATCGCCACCTCCCAGCCGTCGACGCCGGCGGGGGTGACGTCGAGCTCGCGCGTGACGGTCGCGTAGCCGGGACCGGACACGGTCACGGTGTACGTGCCCGGGGCGGGCAGGTCCGCGAGCACGAAGCGTCCGGCGTCGGTGCCGGTGAGGGTGGTGGCGGTGCGCGTCACGGTGCCGTCGGTGGCGGTGACGGTGAGCCCGCCGATGCCGCCGACACCGCCGAGCGTGGCCGTGCCCAGGGCGACCCCGGTCAGCGAGGCGACGCCCGGCTGCACCGCCAGGTCGACCGTGCGCTCGGTGGCCGCGCCCAGGGTGACGAGCTGCGAGGTGCTGCCCCAGCGGTCGGACGACGCGGTGACGAGGTACGTGCTGGGGGTGCTCAGGCCCTCCACCGACCAGGTGCCGACGCGGCCGTCGGTGACGGTGCGCGTGGTGACGGTCGTGGTGCCGTCGGTGATGGTCAGCCCCACGCCGCCGACCGCGCCGTCGGGCCCGGTGACGGTCCCGCGCAGCACGCCGTCACCGGCGCGCAGCTCGGTCTGCAGCGGGGCGGCGGACAGCTCGTCGCCGGTCATCACGTAGCGCTGCGTGCGGTACCCGGGCTTGCCGACCGTCACCAGGTAGCGGGTGGTGGCGGACAGCCCGGCGAACGCCCACGTGCCGGACGCGTCCGTGGTGGTGCGCAGGCGCTGCGCGGTCGGGGCCGTGCCCTCGACGGTCAGCGCCGTGCCGAGCAGCCTGCCGGGCGCGGGGGTCCGCGTGCGGACGTCGTTCAGGGCGCGCAGCCCGGCGGCGAGCACGCGGCCGACCGGCGTGAGCGGTGCCGCGTCGGCCACGACCCGACCGGTCAGGGCGAGGACGTCGCCGCGTGCGGCGTCCGCGGACGCGCCCCACAGCTCGGAGG
>JAEWEJ010000332.1 GCA_023389455.1 Actinomycetes bacterium
ATCGAGCGCATGACCATCGACGTCCCCGAGGAGTACCTGGGTGCCGTCACGCAGCTGCTCGCGCAGCGCAAGGGCCGCATGGAGACGATGAGCAACCACGGCACCGGCTGGGTGCGCATGGAGTTCATCGTCCCGGCGCGTGGCCTCATCGGCTTCCGTACCCGGTTCCTCACCGACACGCGCGGCACGGGCATCGCGTCGTCCATCGCCGAGGGCTTCGAGCCGTGGGCCGGCCCGATCGAGACGCGGGTCAACGGCTCGCTCGTGGCCGACCGGTCGGGCGTCGCGACGCCGTTCGCCATGCTCAACCTCCAGGACCGCGGCACGTTCTTCGTCGAGCCGACCTCCGAGGTGTACGAGGGCATGGTCGTCGGCGAGAACGCGCGCAACGAGGACATGGACGTCAACATCACCAAGGAGAAGAAGCTCAACAACATCCGCTCCTCGACGTCGGAGTCCTTCGAGAACCTGGTGCCGCCGCGCAAGCTCACGCTCGAGGAGTCCCTCGAGTTCGCGCGCGAGGACGAGTGCGTCGAGGTCACCCCCGAGGTCGTGCGCATCCGCAAGGTCGTGCTGGACCAGACCGAGCGGGCGCGGCAGACGGCGCGCAACAAGCGCGCCTGACCCCCGTGACGGTGGCTGCTCCCGTGACCGGTCTGCTCGCGGTCCACGCCCACCCGGACGACGAGACCCTCGCGACCGGCGCCCTGCTGGCGACGTGGGCCGCGGCGGGGCGTCCGGTGACGGTGGTGACCGCCACGCGCGGTGAGCGCGGCGAGGTCATCGGCAGGCGCTGGGCCGCCCTCGAGGGGGACGGCCCGGCGCTCGCCGCGCACCGCGAGGAGGAGCTCGCAGGGGCGCTGCGGGCGCTCGGGGTGCGCGACCACGGCTTCCTCGACGAGGCCGTGGCCGCGGACGTCCGCTACGAGGACTCCGGCATGGCGTGGGTCGGTGCGGGACGGGCGGGGGCGGCCGAGGACCGGCCGGCGGACGCGTTCGCGTTCGCCCCGCTGGAGGAGGCGGCCGACGCCCTGGCGCGGCTGCTGCGCTCGCGCCGGCCGCAGGTCGTCGTCACCTACGAGCCCGGGGGCGGTTACGGCCATCCCGACCACGTGCGGACCCACGACGTGACGATGCTCGCGCTGCAGCTGGCCGCGCAGGAGGCGGACGCGTACTCGCCGCCGCACGTCGTGCCCGTCGTGCTGTGGTCGGTGGCCGGGCGCTCCGCCCTGCGTCGCGCCCAGACCGCCCTCGCCGGCGACGCCGTGCTCGCCGCGCTCGGCGCGACGATCGAGCGGCTCACCCTGCCGGACCCCGCGGCCGAGCCGCCGTCGGTGGCCGTGCCGGACGACGAGGTCGACGTGCTCGTCGACGTCGCCCCGGTGCGCGAGCGGGTGCTCGCCGCGCTGCGCGCCCACGCGACGCAGGTGCAGGCGGTGCGACCCGTCGACGGCGAGGACGCCCTCGTCGGGTGCTACGCGCTGAGCAACGAGGTCCTCGCGCCCGTCACCGCGGTCGAGGCGTACCGCTACGCGCCGGGGAGCCTGCGCGCCGACGAGGTGGGCCTCACGTGGCCCGCCGGTGTCCGACCGGTAGCCTGACGCCGTGCAGCCGCCCACCGCCGCGACGCTCTGGCGTGCCGCCGCCTCCGCCGGTCTCGGCGTCGTGGCGGGGACCCTCGGGACCGTCATGCACCGCGCGGTGCCGCCGTGGGGGCTGGTCCTGTGCGTCCTCCTGGTCCTCGTGGTGACGCTGACGACCCGCGCGTGGGCGGGCTGGTACGGCTTCGTCGCCTGCGCCGGGGGCGTGTTCCTCGCGGTCCAGGTCCTCGCCGGGCGCGGCCCGGGGGGCGACGTGCTCGTCCCGGCCGGCGACCTGTGGGGATGGGGCTGGGTCCTCGGTGCGGTGATCGCCACGGTCGCGGTCGCGCTCGTCCCGCGGCGCTGGGTCCAGGACGAGCGCCCTGCGGCGCCGTGACGGACAGCGTCGCGCCCGACGCGTTCCGGGCCGTGGCGGCCCGGCTGGCCGCAGGCGTCGTCGTCGTGGCGGCGGACCGTCAGGGCGTCACGCACGCGGCGACGGTGAGCTCGGTGACGTCGGTGTCGCTCGAGCCCCCGCTGCTGCTGTTCTGCGTCCACGTCGACGCGCGCCTGCGTGACGTGCTCGACGACGTGGACACCTGGGCGGTGTCCGTGCTGGCCGACGACCAGGCCGACGTGGCCGACTGGCTGGCGTCGCCCGGCAGGCCCGCCGTCGGCCAGCTCACGCGCGTGCCGCACCGGCCGGGCCCGGTCTCCGGTGCCGCCTGGCTGGACGGCGCCGCCGCGTGGTTCGACTGCCGTACCGAGGCCGTGCACCGGGCGGGTGACCACGACGTCGTGGTGGGCCGCGTCGTCGCCGCGGCCGAGGGCGCCGCCCGGTCGGGGGGCCTCGTGCACCTGAGGGGCCGCCTGCACGGGGTGCGGTAGGCCGCGACGCCCGTGTGGCGGTCCGGGGGAGGACGTGGGCGGTCCGGGTGATGATCGGGCCGTGCGGGACGGAAGTGCCCGCCCGGCGCAGGGCGCCCCCGTAGAATCGCTCAGCGCGCGTCCTGCGCGCAGGACGACACCGGGGGATCGATGACGCACGGTACCGACCGCGACACGCCGATCGACGACGTCGCCGAGCGCCGCGTCGCCGACGCGACCGACGACGCGGCAGTGCCCCACGAGGCGCGGCCGGCCGAGGACGCCGCCGCTACCCCCGAGGCGCCCGGCGAGGTCGCTGCGGCCGACGCGGCCGTGCCCGACGGCACGCAGCCGGCGCAGGACGTCGACGCGACGTCCGACGC
>JAEWEJ010000408.1 GCA_023389455.1 Actinomycetes bacterium
GCCAGACGCCGGGCACGCCAGACGCAGGGCACGCCAGACGCCGGGCACGCCGGACGCCGGGCACGCCACCGGACAGCGGAAGGGCGGCACCCCTGGGGGTACCGCCCTTCCGGCGTTCGTGCGGGCCGTGAGGCCCGGCGCGCAGGTGGAAGCTGCGCGGGGACGCGTCAGAGGCTGTTGACGGCCTTCGACAGCGCGGACTTGCGGTTGGCGGCCTGGTTGGCGTGGATCACGCCCTTGGACACCGCCTTGTCGAGCTTGCGGGCCGCGACGGCGAGAGCGGTGCTCGCCGCGTCCTTGTCGCCACCGGCGACGGCCTCGCGGACGCGCCGCACGTACGTCTTGAGCTCGGACTTGACAGCCTTGTTGCGCTGACGAGCCTTCTCGTTCGTGCGGATGCGCTTGATCTGGGACTTGATGTTCGCCACGTGTGGACTCTCTTGGGTAGGTCGCCGAAGCGATCTGACAGGTCGTTGAGGGCATGCGCAGCGCCAGGACTGGGGCGTGGGGACACCCTCGGGAAAGGCCTGCGCCCGCGCCCGCCGACCCAGGCGGGCACGCAATTCGACATCCTACCAGCCGTGCAGACGCCCGGCGGCGTCGACGACCTCGTCGTAGCGGGCGCGGTCCAGTGCGGCACCCTCGCGGCGCACCTGTGCGGCGGGGAGCCGCAGCACGCGGTCGAGTCGCACCTCGCTCGCGCGTCCGCGGGGGTCCCACCCGCCCGTCCCGACGTCCAGCCACACCCGTCCGTGACGGTTCTCGGCGGCGGCGTCCCGGTCGTGGTCCTTGCTGGTGAGCATGAGACCGACCACCGTCGGGCCCTCGAGGGCGAGCACGAGCACCGGGCGGTCCTTGCCCCGGGCCGGGTCGTCCTCGTAGGGCACCCACGTCCAGACGACCTCGCCGGGGTCCGGCCGGCCGTCGGCCTCGGGCGCATACCGCGGGCGCACGTCGGCCGCCGTCGTCGGCCGTGCCAGGAGGCGGCGGACGACGCGGCGCAGCACGGAGGGGCGGTCGCTGCTCACGGTCCGCGAGCCTAGCGGTGGCACCCCGTCGCGCCGGCGGCGCCTCGTAACGCGACGTTGACACGGGCCGACTACATTCGCGGCATGGCGGACCTCTTCGACGACTACCCGGCGGGGACCGCGTGGGACGAGATGGTCGGTCCCGACGGCGAGATCCGCTCGGCGTACCGGCACGTGCACTCGGCGCTCGCCCAGCTCTCGGCAGGCGAGCTGCGTGCCCGGGCCGACACGCTCGCCCGCTCCTACCTCAAGCAGGGCGTCACGTTCGACTTCGCCGGGGAGGAGCGTCCCTTCCCCCTGGACGTGGTGCCGCGGGTGATGGCGGGCGACGAGTGGGAGCACGTCGCGCCGGGCGTCTCGCAGCGGGTGCGCGCCCTGGAGGCGTTCCTCGCCGACGTGTACGGGCCGCAGAAAGCGGTCGCCGACGGGGTCGTCCCCCGCTCGGTCGTCGTCTCGTCCACCCACTTCCACCGCGCCGCGCGCGGCATCGAGCCGCCCAACGGGGTGCGGGTGCACGTCTCCGGGATCGACCTCGTGCGGGACTCCCTGGGCGGCTGGCGGGTGCTCGAGGACAACGTGCGCGTCCCGTCCGGCGTCAGCTACGTGCTGTCGAACCGGCGTGCCATGGCCCAGACGTTTCCCGAGCTGTTCGCGACGCTGCGGATCCGGCCCGTCGTCGACTACTCACGCCGGCTGCTGGCGGCGCTCACCGCGGCCGCGCCCCACGGCGTCGACGACCCGACCGTCGTCGTCCTGACGCCCGGGGTCTTCAACTCCGCGTACTTCGAGCACACGCTGCTCGCCCGCACCATGGGCGTGGAGCTGGTCGAGGGCCGCGACCTGTACGTCTCGGGCGGTCGGGTGTGGATGCGCACCACGCGGGGCCGGCGCCGCGTCGACGTCATCTACCGGCGGGTCGACGACGAGTTCATCGACCCGGTGACCTTCCGCTCCGACTCGCTGCTGGGCTGCCCGGGCCTGATGACCTGCGCCCGGCTGGGCAACGTGACCATCGCCAACGCGGTGGGCAACGGTGTCGCGGACGACAAGCTGCTCTACACCTACGTGCCCGACCTCATCCGCTACCACCTCGGCGAGGAGCCGATCCTGCCGAACGTCGACACGTGGCGGCTCGAGGACCCGGGCGCGCTGGAGGAGGTGCTCGACCGCCTGCACGAGCTGGTCGTCAAGCCCGTGGACGGCTCCGGCGGCAAGGGGCTCGTCGTGGGGCCACGGGCGTCGCGGGCCGAGCTCGACGTGCTCCGCGCCCAGCTCCGTGAGGATCCCCGCGGGTGGATCGCGCAGCCCGTCGTCCAGCTCTCGACCGTCCCGACGCTCGTGGACGACGGCCTGCGGCCGCGCCACGTCGACCTGCGGCCGTTCGCGGTCAACGACGGCGACTCCGTGTACGTCCTGCCCGGCGGCCTGACCCGCGTGGCGCTGCCCGAGGGGCAGCTTGTCGTCAACTCCTCGCAGGGCGGCGGCTCGAAGGACACGTGGGTGCTGGGCGGGCGGGTCCCGCGCCGGGCGCAGGCGCAGAGCCAGTCGCGGCCGCAGGCGGTGCCCAAGGACGCGTCCGTGCCGATCGACTCGAACCCGTCCGACGCCCGCGTCCAGGTCATGCAGCAACAGCAGCAGCGGACCACCGGGGGTGCGACGTGCTGAGCCGGATCGCCGAGTCGCTGTTCTGGATCGGGCGGTACGTCGAGCGCGCCGACGACACCGCGCGCCTGCTCGACGTGCACGTGCAGATCCTGCTCGAGGACCCGTGGGCCGAGGAGGACCTGGCCTGCCGTTCGCTGCTGTCCGTCATGGACCGCCCGGCCCCGCCGGCGGACATGGAGGTCGGCCGCGAGCACGTCCTCGACGTCCTCGGGTACGACCGGTTCTCGCCGTCGTCGATCGCCGGTGCGCTGGTCGCGGCGCGGGAGAACGCCCGGCGCGCGCGCGAGATCGTGTCGACCGAGCTCTGGGAGTGCCTGAACACGAGCTGGAACCAGCTGCCGTCCCAGATGCGCCCGGCCCGCCCGCACGACTACTTCGCGTGGGTGCGGGAACGGGCCGCCATCGTCACCGGGATCATGGAGTCGACGACGTCGCGCGACGAGACGTGGCACTTCATGGTCCTCGGCCGCTCGATCGAGCGGGCCGACATGACCGCACGCCTGCTGACCACGCGGGCGCTCGCCGGGTCGGCCGGACCGAGCTGGGCGACCCTGCTGCGCTCGTGCGGGGCCCACGAGGCCTTCCTGCGCACCTACCGCGGCAACGCCTCCGACGAGCGCGCCGCCGGGTTCCTCCTGCTCGACAGGCTCTTCCCCCGGTCCATCGTCTACGCGCTGAACGAGGCTGAGGCGTCGCTCGCCGCCCTCGAGCCCATCACCGAGCGCGCGACGATCGACGACGCGCGCCGCCACATCGGCCACGTCCGGACCAGCCTCGAGTACCGGCCCCTGCTGGAGATCGTGGACGAGCTGCCGAAGGAGATGGAACAGGTGCAGCGTGCGTGCTCCGCCGCGTCCGACGCGATCCGCGGACGGTACTTCCCGTCCGGTGCGGAGCTGACGTGGGTGGGGGAGGCGCTGTGAGCCGGCTGCGGATCGTCCACACCTCCACGTTCCGGTACGCCGACCCGGTGGTGGCGTCGTACAACGAGGCACGCATGACGCCGCTGTCCCAGCCGGGGCAGTCGGTGCTGGAGACCCGCCTCGAGGTCCACCCCCAGACGTGGACCCACGACTACCGCGACTACTGGGGGACCCACGTCACGGCGTTCGAGGTGCTCGCGCCCCACCGCTCCCTCGTCCTGACGGCGGAGCACCTCGTGGAGGTGGCGGCGCGTCCGGCGCCGTCGGCGTCGGTGGGCTGGGACGTCCTGCGGGGGGCCGAGGTGCGCGACCGGCTGTCCGAGCACCTGGCCGGGACCGACGTCACCGACGTGCCCGACGACGTCGTCGAGATCGCGCGCGGGGCCGCGCAGGACCGGGAGCCGGCCGCCGCCGCCGAGGCCGTGTGCGCGGCGCTGCGCGACGAGATGGAGTACATCCCGGGCGTCACGTCGGTGCACACGCCGGCAGCCGAGGCGTGGGGCAAGCGCACGGGGGTGTGCCAGGACATGGCACACCTCGCGCTGGGCGCGCTGCGGGCGATCGGGATCCCGGCCCGCTACGTCTCGGGATACCTGCACCCGGACTCCTCGGGCGAGATCGGGGCGACCGTCACCGGCGAGTCGCACGCGTGGGTCGAGTGGTGGACGGGCGAGTGGACCGGCTACGACCCGACGAACCGCGTGCGGGCCGGAGAGCACCACGTCGTGCTGGGTCGCGGCCGCTGCTACGATGACGTGCCGCCGCTGCGCGGCATCTACGCCGGGCCGCGGACGCAGGACCTGCAGGTGCAGGTGCGGATCACCCGGGAGGCGTGAGCCCGGCGGGGCGGGGTCACGGGGTGACCCGCCCGGCCAGCAGCGCGTCCAGCACGTCGTGCCCGCCGGTGACCCGGAGCCGGGCGTCGGCGGTGGTGGTCCGGCCCCACAGCAGCAGGGCGAGCACCTGCGCCGGGCCGGTCACCTCGACGACCGGACCGGCCGCGGCACCGGGGGCGGCCTCGACGGCCCACGTCCGGCCGGCGTCGGTGGCCTCCAGCCGGACCCGTCCGGGCGGCGGCGCCGCGCGGCCCAGCCGCACCTGGCGCGGCTGCATCACGGTCACGACCTCGTCGACGGTGTCGGCCCACAGGTCGGCCGGGGCGTCCAGCGGCAGGCCACCGGCCGTGCGCAGGTCCCACAGGTGCACGAGCGTCTCGTGCACCTGGCGGCGGTGCCAGAAGCGCACCACCCGGCTGTCGTCCAGCGTCCAGGCCTCGGCGTCGGGGTCCAGCGTGCCGAGCGTCTCGCGCAGGTCGGCGGCCTGGGCGGCGTAGAGGTCGGCCAGCACGAACGGCCCGCGCCCCAGCGGCGTCTCCTGGCGGCGCCGCGCCTGACCGGCCGCCCAGTGGTGGATGCGCGCGAGGTGCACGACGAGGTGCCGCACGCGCCACCGGCCGCACCACGGCACGCGCGTCCCGGGCGCGACGGCGTCCACGGATCCGAGGAACGCGTCCTGCAGCTCGGTCAGGGTCCCGAGGTCCGGGACGCTCCCGTGGATCCTCGAGGTGTCCGCCGTCCCGGTCGTCCGTGCCGCCCCTGCATCGCCCCGGTCGCTCGTCATGGGACCATGGTGGTGTCCGCCGCCGACACCCGACAGGGTCGGGTCCGCCACCGCGGGTCGCGATCCCGCCGACCGCCGGTCGAGCCCCGGAGTCGCGGCGGCACCAGCGCCACGGTCGACCGACCGCCCACAGATCGTCCAGAAGCCGGAGAACGCCGAGTTGCCGATCCCGTCCGCCACCGCCGCCGAGCGGATCCGCCCCGCGGCGACCGCCCCCGAGCTGCTGCGCAACTTCTGCATCATCGCGCACATCGACCACGGCAAGTCGACCCTCGCCGACCGCATGCTGCAGCTCACCGGCGTCGTCGACGCGCGCGCGATGCGTGCGCAGTACCTCGACCGCATGGACATCGAGCGCGAGCGTGGCATCACGATCAAGTCGCAGGCCGTGCGCATGCCGTGGGAGCTCGACGGCACGCCGTACGCGCTCAACATGATCGACACCCCGGGCCACGTCGACTTCACGTACGAGGTGTCGCGCTCGCTGGCCGCGTGCGAGGGCGCCGTCCTGCTGGTCGACGCCGCGCAGGGGATCGAGGCGCAGACGCTGGCGAACCTCTACCTGGCGCTCGAGAACGACCTGCAGATCATCCCCGTGCTCAACAAGATCGACCTGCCGGCGGCGCAGCCGGAGAAGTACGCCGAGGAGCTCGCCAAGCTGATCGGCGGCGAGCCCGAGGACTGCCTCAAGGTGTCGGGCAAGACCGGTGAGGGCGTCGAGGCGCTCCTCGACCGCATCGTCGAGCTGGTCCCGCCGCCCACCGGTGACGCGGACGCACCGGCACGCGCGATGATCTTCGACTCCGTCTACGACACCTACCGCGGGGTCGTCACGTACGTCCGCGTCGTCGACGGCAACCTCAACCCGCGCGAGAAGATCGTCATGATGTCGACGCGTGCGACGCACGAGCTGCTCGAGATCGGTGTCAGCTCCCCGGAGCCGGTGCCGACCCGGGGCCTGGGCGTCGGTGAGGTCGGGTACCTCATCACCGGCGTGAAGGACGTGCGCCAGTCCAAGGTCGGCGACACCATCACCAACGCCGGCAAGCCCGCTGCGGAGGCCCTCGGCGGCTACTCGGACCCCAAGCCGATGGTGTTCTCCGGGCTCTACCCGATCGACGGCACCGACTACCCGATCCTGCGCGACGCGCTGGACAAGCTGAAGCTCAACGACGCCGCGCTGAACTACGAGCCGGAGACGTCGGTCGCGCTCGGGTTCGGGTTCCGCGTCGGTTTCCTCGGCCTCCTGCACCTGGAGATCGTGCGGGAGCGGCTCGAGCGCGAGTTCGACCTCGACCTGATCTCGACCGCGCCCAACGTGGTCTACGAGGTCACGCTCGAGGACAAGAGCGTCGTCACGGTCACCAACCCGAGCGAGTTCCCCTCGGGCAAGATCCTGGCCGTGCGGGAGCCGATGGTGAAGGCGACCATCCTGGCCCCGTCCGAGTTCATCGGCGCCATCATGGAGCTGTGCCAGGCCAAGCGCGGCGAGCTCCAGGGCATGGACTACCTGTCGGAGGACCGCGTCGAGCTGCGCTACGTGCTGCCGATGGCCGAGATCGTGTTCGACTTCTTCGACCAGCTCAAGTCCCGGACGCGCGGTTACGCGAGCCTCGACTACGAGCGCGTGGGCGACCAGGTCGCCGACCTGGTGAAGGTCGACATCCTGCTGCAGGGCGAGACGGTCGACGCGTTCAGCGCGATCGTGCACAAGGAGAAGGCCTACGCGTACGGCGTCATGATGACCGCCAAGCTGAAGGACCTGATCCCGCGCCAGCAGTTCGAGGTGCCGATCCAGGCGGCCATCGGTGCGCGCATCATCGCCCGCGAGACCATCCGGGCCATCCGCAAGGACGTCCTGGCCAAGTGCTACGGCGGTGACATCTCCCGCAAGCGCAAGCTCCTGGAGAAGCAGAAGGAGGGCAAGAAGCGCATGAAGACCATCGGCCGGGTCGACGTGCCGCAGGAGGCCTTCATCGCGGCGCTGTCGTCCGACGGCGGCAAGGACGCGAAGGACGCGAAGAAGAAGTGAGCAGCGTGGCCACGGGCGGCGCCCGGTGAGCCCCGCGCTGCCCGACGGCGACCCGGCCCCCGCGGACGGTGCGCTGCCCGCCTCGGCGGCCGACGGTGCGCAGCACCGCGCCTTCGGCGTGTACCTGCACGTGCCCTTCTGCGCCGTGCGGTGCGGCTACTGCGACTTCAACACGTACACGGCCACCGAGCTCGGTGGCGGCGCGAGCCTCGCCGCGTACGCAGGCACCGCGCTGAGCGAGGTCGCGCTCGCGGACCGGGTGCTGCGGGCGGCCGGCCTGCCGCCGCGCGAGGTGGCCACCGTGTTCGTCGGCGGGGGCACCCCGACCCTGCTGCCCGTGGACGACCTGGTGCGGATGCTCGACGGCGTGCGCGGCACGTGGGGGCTGGCCCCCGGCGCCGAGGTGACGACCGAGGCCAACCCCGACTCGGTGACCCCCGACGGTCTCGCGCGGCTGGCCGCCGCGGGCGTCACGCGGGTGTCGTTCGGCATGCAGTCCGCCGTCCCGCACGTGCTGCGCACGCTCGAGCGCACGCACGACCCCGACCGGATCCCCGACGTCGTGCGCTGGGCGCGCGACGCGGGCCTGCGGGTGTCGCTGGACCTGATCTACGGCACGCCGGGCGAGTCGCTCGACGACTGGCGCCGGTCGCTGGACGCCGCGCTGGCCACGGGGGTGGACCACGTGAGCGCCTACGCCCTGGTGGTCGAGCCGGGCACGCGCATGGCGGTGCAGGTCCGGCGGGGCGAGCTGACCCTGCCCGACGAGGACGACCAGGCCACCAAGTACGAGCTGGCGGACGACCTGCTCACCGCCGCGGGCCTGCACTGGTACGAGGTCAGCAACTGGGCGCGCACGCCCGCCGACGCGTCGCGGCACAACCTGGGCTACTGGCGCGGCGACGACTGGTGGGGGATCGGCCCCGGAGCCCACAGCCACGTCGGCGGCGTGCGGTGGTGGAACGTCAAGCACCCCCGGGCGTACGCCGACCGCCTGGGGCGCGGGCTGAGCCCCGCCGCGGGGCGGGAGGTCGTCGACGGCGCGACCGCGGAGCTGGAGCGGGTGATGCTGGGCGTCCGCATCGCGGAGGGCCTGCTGGTCGACGACCTGCCCGCGGGTGCGCGTCCGGCGGTCGCGGGGCTGGTCGCGGACGGGCTGGTCGACCCGCGCGCCGCGCTCGGTGGCGACGGTCCGCGCCGGGTCGTCCTGACCCGTCGCGGGCGGCTGCTGGCCGACGCGGTCGTGCGGGCGCTCACCGTCTGACCGGGGGAGTCCGGCGGCTCAGGGGACCAGCCGCAGCGTCAGCGGGTAGCGGTACCACTCCCACCTGCTCGCGGCGACGGCGGCGAGGATCTCCAGGACCACCCAGGCCACGCCGGCGACGACCAGGACGAGCGCCGGGATGCCGAACATCACCAGCGACAGCAGCGTGCCGACGACCACGGCGATCAGCACGGTCAGCTGGAAGTTCAGCGACTCCTTCGCGTGGTGCTCGAGGAACGGCCCACGGCCGCGGAAGACGAGCCAGACGACGAGCGGTGCCAGGAGCCCCACCCCGAGGAGGGGGAGCAGGTGGACGAGGACCGCCCAGGTCCGCTCGTCCTCCGGGCGCAGCGGCGGCGCGGAGGGCGACCCCCACGTCGGCGTGGGCGTGCTCACCGGACGAGCTCGAGGCTGAACGGGTAGCGGTACGACCCCCCGCGGTAGGCGGTGGCGGCCGCGATGATCGACAGCACCAGCGCGATGATCCCGACCGCGACCTTGCCGATCCCGCCGATGAAGCCGATCACGGGGAACTGGGAGACGACGTGGAGCACGACCATCGCGATGAGGGCGGTGAGCTGGAAGTTGAGCGCGACGCGCGCCTCCTGGGCCGTGGCCCGGTCCTGGTCCCGCTGGACCAGCCAGACCACGAGGGAGGCCACCCAGCCGGCGAACAGGTAGGTGAGCACGCCGCCGAGGTGGGCGACCATCGCGAGCGTGCTGCCCTGCGCGGGACGGGCGGGCGGGGTGGCCCGAGGGTCGTAGGACACGTGCGCTCCCAGGTGGTGGTGGTGGACGGCGGGGGACCCGGCCGCCCGGACACGCAGGTCGCGCCACGACCGGCGTCCCGCGCCCGCAGCGTACGGCTCGCGGGCGGGGTCCGCCACGTCGTGCGGCGCGGTGCCTTGACACGCCCTGCGGCAGGTCTGTTCGCTGGTGGAGGGGCGTGCCCACGTCCCGTCACGCCAGGAGGCACGCATGAGCGAGAACCCCGGCGGCACGCCGCCGCGCGACGACGGCGACCCGGCCGTCCCGCCCCCGCCCCCGGGCGGGCAGACGCCCGGTGGTGTCCCCCCGACCCCGCCCCCGGGCCCCACGCCTCCGTCCGGCGGGTACCCGCCGCCGGCGTACGGCACGCCCCCGGGC
>JAEWEJ010000422.1 GCA_023389455.1 Actinomycetes bacterium
CGGAAGACGTCGACCTTGATCTCCGACTCGGGGATCTCGATGGAGTCGGTCTGCTCGATGAGCGGGATGACCTCGACCGCGGCGAAGGACGTCTGACGACGGCCCTGGTTGTCGAACGGGGAGATGCGCACCAGGCGGTGGGTGCCCGCCTCGACCGACAGGTGCCCGAACGCGTACGGCGCCTTGACCTCGAACGTCGCCGACTTCAGCCCCGCCTCCTCGGCGTAGGAGGTGTCGAGCACGGACGTCGCGTAGCCGTGGCGCTCCGCCCAGCGCAGGTACATGCGCATGAGCATCTCGGCGAAGTCGGCCGCGTCGACGCCGCCGGCGCCCGCGCGGATCGTGACGACCGCGTCGCGGATGTCGTACTCGCCGGCCAGCAGGGTGCGGACCTCGAGCTCGCCCAGGTCCTTGCGGATCTTCACGAGGTCGGCCTCGGCCTCGGCGAGGGTGTCGGCGTCGTCCTCCTCGGTCGCCATCTCGACCAGGGTCTCGAGGTCGTCGATCCGGCCGCCGAGCTTGGTGACGCGGTCGAGCTCGGACTGCGCCTGCGACAGCGCGCTCGTGACCTTCTGCGCCGCGTCGGGGTCGTCCCACAGGTCGGGGGCGGACGCCTGCTCGGAGAGCTCGGCGATCTTCGCCCGCAGCGCCGTCGGGTCGCTCACCGCCTGGATCGACTCCAGCGTGGAGCGCAGCTCGCGGATCTCGGCAGGGAAGTCGGTGGTGGCCACGGCCGTCCAGGCTACCCGCTCCGCGCGGTCCTCCCGGCGTCAGTCCGGCACGGCGCGCGAGACGAGCACCGGGCAGGAGGCACGGGCGACGAGCCACTGGCTCACCGACCCGAGCACGAGACCCGCGAGCCCGCTGCGTCCGCGGGTGCCCACGACCAGCAGGTCCGCCTGCTCCGCGTGCCGCGCGAGCACGTGCGCGGGCTGCCCCTCCTCGACGAGCTCCTCCAGCGGCACGTCGGGGTACTGCTCGTGCAGGACCACCCGGGCCCGCTGGAGCGCGGCGTCGGCGGTGCTGCGGGCGACGTCCTCGGGTGACACGTCGGGGTGGTCGCGCAGCCAGTCGGCCAGCGACCTGCCGCGCAGCGGCGCCTGCCAGCAGGCCACGGCCCGCAGGCGCGCACCCGTGCGCGCCGCGTACCGGCCGGCCGCGGCCGTCGCACCGAGCGACTGGCGCGAGCCGTCGACACCGACGACCACCAGGCCCGTGGGCGCGTGGTCGAGGCGGGTGCGCGGCACGACGACGACGGGGCACGGGGCGTGCTGCAGCGTGCCGAGCGCGACGGACCCGAGCAGCACGCCCGACAGGCGCGCCGACCCCTGGCGCCCCACGACGACGAGCGGCGCGTGCACGGCCCTGTCGACGAGTGCCCGTGCCGGCGGACCGTCGTCGAGCACGGCGCTCACCTCGAGACCCGGCACCTCGTCACGGGCGACCTGCGCGCCCTCCTCGGCGACCTCGCGCGCACCCTCCCGGAGGTACGCCGACGCCGCGCGCGTGGGCGGGGTGTCCAGCTGCCCGGCGAGCCCCCAGACGTGCACGACCTGCAGCGGGACCTCGAGGCGCTGCGCCGCGCCGGCGGCCCACCTGACGGCCGCGACCGACTCCGGCGACCCGTCGTACCCGACGACCACGTGCGACCCCATCAGGACCTCCTCGTCCGACGTCGTGACCCGATCGTGCTCCTGCAGGCCCCGGGCCACAAGGGCGCCGTTGCACGCCGCGCGACGGTGCGGCCACCGCCTGCCGCGTCCCGGCGCCGCGGGGGGCGCGACGGGCTCACCGGCCGCCCGCCACCTCCAGCGCGACGCCGACGGCGAGCGCGAGCGCCCCGGCGAGGGACGACACGGCCCGGACCGAGTTGGCGGGTGTCCACCGCGCGAGGTAGTCCCGCCAGGTCGCGACGCCCGCGGGCGACTGCGGTGACGCTGCCGCGAGCCGGTCGTTCAGCGGCACGTGGTGAGCGACCGTGAGGACGAACCCCGCCAGGTACAGGACGGCGCCCGCCACCAGCAGCAGCGCCGGCAGACCGCGCCCACCACCGGCGAGCACCCGCACCACGACGTACCCGGCGGCGAGCGCGGAGCCGAAGAACACCGTCATGAACGGCGCCCGGACGGCGTTCCGGTTGAGCTGCTGCATGGCCGCGATGCCCTGCGCGTCGGGCAGCGCCGCGAGCCGCGGCATCACCCGCAGCGAGAAGCCGGCGTACACGCCACCGGCGACCGCGGAGCCCACGGCAGCGAGCACCGCGACGAGCGTCAGGACGGACACGGTGCAGCTCCTCGCGGTCGGGACGGCGACGCCACGCCGCCTGCCGACCATCCCAGCGCGCGGGCCGCGGGCGTACAAGCGGTGCCACGGGGTGAGTCGCACGGGTGCCGCGACCGGGGTGAGGCCGGACGGGGTGCGGCCGCGTGACGACGGGCGGCACGCGCGGGCGGTTCCTGGGACGCGCTGACGGGCGGCGTTCCCCACCCGGTTCGCCCCGCCCGCGCCACCGGCCGGGCCTTCAGGTTCAGGACGCTCGTGCCGTCGCCTCGGCCTCGAGCGCGATGCCGCCCGTCCACGGCTCGAGCACCCACGTGACCAGCGGCGGCCGGGTCACGGCGGCGAGCCGCACGCGAGCCGACCGGCCGTCGGGCGTCGACGCCTCCAGCACGCGGACGCCGTCCCACCGCGCCGCCGGGTCCGGGTGGTCGGCGACGTACCGGTCGACCGCTGCCCTCACCGTCGCGTCCGTCAGCGGGACCCCTGCCTCGCCACGCTCCCCCGCGCTCCCGAAGTACCGGTCGCTGACCTGGTCGGCCGCTGCGAGCGCCGCGAGGTCGGCGACGGCGAGCAGGCGCTTGCGGTCCAGGTGCACGGCGGTCGCCGCCGCGACGACGAGCACGAGCAGGATCGCGAGGACCGCGAAGCCCAGCGACAGGATCATCACCTGTCCGTCGTCGCCCGCCGGGACGCGTCCTCGTGCGCGCATCGAGCGGCGCGCCCACGACCGCCCCGTCCCTGGCCTGCCGCCCGTCACCGCGCCACCCGGTACGCATCCACCGGTGCGACACGCTCGGCCCCGACGGGCACCTCGAGCGGCACGACGTCGCCCACGAACGAGGGGACGAACGGCAGCGCCACACGCACCTCGACGCTCGCCGCGACCTCCGCGCCCGGGGTGAGGCAGGGGTCCGCGGAGCACCGGACGCGCAGTGCAGCGGCCGGGTCGTCGTCGAACCCCTGGTCCGCGAGCGCCACAGCGACGGCGGTCAGCGCGCGGGCCGCCCCCTGCTCCGAGTCGTCCGCGGCGACGTACACGCGCGCCGCCTCCCGCGCCGCACCCTCGACCGCGAAGGTCGCGGCCTGGATGCGCCCCAGGACGAGCACGAGGTACACGACCGGCACGAGCAGGACGAGCGAGATCCCGAGGAACTCGACCAGTGCGCTGCCGCCGTCGCTCGCACGCCCGGCGAGCCGCCTGCCCCACCACCGTCGGACGCGGCGCAGGCGACCCGGCTCGCCCGACCCGTCCGCGACGGACCCGCTCACGACGGCGGAGGCCACGACCACCTCGCTCGCGACCACCTCGCCCACGGCCGTCTCGCTCACGACCACCTCGCTCACGACCACTCCACGGGCGCGTGCCCGCTCAGCTCCATGACGCCGCCGGGCCCCAGCAGCCCGACGACCGGGAGCGGGACCCGCACGGTGACCTCGACGAGCGCGAGCCCGGACACGTCCACCTGCCGCGCCGTGACGTCCTGCGCGTAGCGCTCGGAGAGCGACCCGCGCAGGAGGTCGATCGTGCGCTGCGTCCCGTCGGCCGGCGTGCGACCGACCTGGGCGGCGTACCGGGCACCCTCCCCCGCGGCGTCGATGCAGGTGTTGCGCACGTGCTGCACCAGTCCGAGCTGCAGCACCGACGCGAACAGCACGACGACCAGCCCGCCCACGAGGGTGAAGTCGACGACGGCGGAGCCGCGGTCGACCGGCGGGCCGGCGGCGCGCGACAGGGTGCGCGTCAGGTCCCCGAGCGCGGCTGGACGCCGTTGACCGCGTTGACGAACAGCGTCTGCAGCGCGTCGCCCGCGGCGAACCAGAGCACGGAGACGAGCCCCGCGGTCATGAGCGTGACCAGGACCCACCCGGGCACGTCGCCACGCTCGGGGTGCCCTCCCCCCGCGACCCTCGCGGTGAACGCGCCCCACGTGCGGACCAGGAACCTCATCGTCGACCTCCGTCGTCGTGCGGGCGGCGCCAGCCGGCGCGCCCGCGTGCGTCGCGGCCGGGGTCACAGCCCCACCCGCAGGAAGACCGCGCCGGGGAAGACGGCGAACAGGACGGTGACCGGGAGGATGAGGAACACCACCGGGACCATCATGAGCACCTCCTTGCGCCCGCCGGTCTGCATCAGGGCGCGTCGCCCCTCCTCGCGCACGTCCTGCGCCTGGGCACGCAGGACGTCGGCGAGCGGCGACCCGCGTTCCACCGCGACGGCCACGCCCTCGGCGAACCGCGCGAGCGCGGGCAGACCGGTGCGGTCGGCCAGCCCCTGCAGCGCCGAGGTCAGGGGCGCACCGGCGCGCGCGTGCGCCAGGGTGCGGGCGAGCTCCTCGGCCAGCTCGCCGTGCGTCTGGCGCACGACGCGCTCCAGCGCGCCGGTGGCACCCTCGCCGGCGCTGACGGCAAGGGCGAGCAGCTCGGTGATCGTCGGCATCTGCGCGAGGAGCCGCGCCTCACGGCGGGCGACCTGCTGACCCAGCAGCCAGTCGGGCGCGAGCGCCCCCAGCACGGTGGCGACCAGGACGAGGGCGACCAGCGGGACGAGCGCGCCGCCGCGCGTGGCGGCCAGCACCACGGCGACGAGCAGACCGAGCGCGAGCCCGAGCGCACCGCACACGACCTGCTGGGCGCGGAACTGCTCGACGGTCTCGGTACGGCCGGCCCGCGACAGGCGTCGGCGCAGCTCGGCGGCGGGCGAGCCCAGACGGGCGACCAGCCGGACGCCGTCCGAGAGGAACGGTGCGACGAGCCGCTCGACCACGCCCCACGGGCCCGGAGCGGCCTCGGCGCGCAGCAACGACGACGTGCCACGGGTACGCAGGTACGGCCCCACGCGCTGGTCCAGCGTGATCCGACGCGCCCGCAGCCGCAGCACCACCAGGACGAGGCCGGACCCGCCCATCAGCCCGACGAGGGCCCCGACCAGCCCCGGGGTCACCGCAGCACCCGCGGGTCGTCGGGCAGCCGCGCGACACGCAGCATCAGGCGGTACGCGACGACGGTGCACGCCGCGCCGGCGAGCAGCACGACCGCACCGGCCGGCGAGTCGTACGCCGCGATCGCGTCGGGCCGCGTGGCGAGCATCGCCAGCACCAGCCACGGTGCGGCGACGGCCATCCGTGCGGCGTAGACGGTCCAGCTCTGCCGGGCCTCGATCTCGCCACGCGTGCGCAGGTCGTCCCGCAGGAACGACGACAGGGTGCGCAGCAGGCGGCCGAGGTCCGTGCCGCCGACGTCGCGCGTGAGCCGCAGCGCCTCGACGATGCGGTCCGCCACTGGGTCAGCGAGGCGCTCCTTGAGCGCGTCCAGGCTGTCCGCGAACCGACCGGAGGCCCGGTAGTCCTCCGCGAACGCCCGGAACTGCGGGCGCAGCTCGGCAGGTCCGCGGTCACCGAGCTGCGCGACCGCCTCCGGCAGCGACAGCCCGGCGCGCACCCCGGACGCCAGGTGGTCGACCACGTCGGGCCACAGCTCACGCGTCGCGGCCAGCCGGCGGCGGGCGCGCCCGCGCACCAACGTCCACGGCGCCGTCGCGGCGAACGCCCCGAAGCACAGGCTGACGACGGGCACCGGCACGACCAGGAACGAGACCGCCGCCACCACGAGCCCGACGAGCCCGCTCACCGCGACCAGACCGCCGGGCGTGACGCCCGTGACCTCGGCCTGGGTCAGCGTGTCGCGCACCCGCACCGCCCAGCCGTCACGACCGTCCGCCACCGGCTCGGCGACCGGCCACCACGACCACCACAGGCACGCGAGGCCCACGCCCAGCAGCAGACCCACCACGGCGCCCACGGCTCAGGCCTGCCGCAGCATGGCGACGGGGTCGATGCCGGCGCGCGCGAACCGCTCGGGGTGCGGCGGGAAGCCGTCGCCCCGCACGAGGAGCCCGCCCCGGGTGGTGAACAGGTCGGCCGTCTCCACGACCCCGGCCTCCACCCGCCCGGGCACCGCCACGACCTCCCGGGTGCGTCGACGACCCCGGGCGTCGACCTCGAGGTGCACCACGAGGTCCACGGACGCCGCGACGGTCGGCACGACGAACCGGTCGGAGATGTTCTCGCCCGCGAGCAGCGGCAGCGTGCACAGCTTGGTGAGGGCCTCACGCGCGGAGCTGGCGTGGATCGTGCACATGGCGGGCACGCCGCTGTTGAGCGCGATGAGCAGGTCCAGCGCCTCCGCCTCCCGCACCTCTCCCACGAGCAGCCGGTCGGGGCGCATGCGCAGCGCCTCCTTGACCAGGCGGCGCAGGGTGATCTCGCCGGTGCCCTCGAGGTTGGCCTGCCGCGTCTGCATCGCCACCCAGTCGCGCACCGCGGGCCGCAGCTCGAAGACCTCCTCGCAGCTGATGACGCGCTCCCGCGCCGGCACCGCGCCGACCAGCGCGTTGAGCATCGTGGTCTTGCCGGCCTGGGTCGCGCCGGAGACGAGCACGTTCAGCCCCACGTGGACCGCGGCCTTGAGGAACGCGGCCGCCTGCGGCGTCAGCGACCCCAGGCCGACCATGTCCTCCATGCTCGTGGCCCGCGCCACGTACTTGCGGATGTTCACCGACCAGTGGCGCCGCGTGACGTCCGGGATCACGGCGTGCAGCCTCTCCCCGCCCGGCAACGACGCGTCCACGAACGGGCTCGACAGGTCGAGCCGGCGGCCTGAGACCTTGAGCATCCGCTCGACCAGGTCACGCACCTGCGTCTCGGTCAGGATCGTCGTGGTCAGCTCCGGCTCGCCCCGGCGGGCGACGAACACCTGCGACGGGGAGTTGATCCAGATCTCCTCGACCTCGTCGTCGTCGAGGTAGCGCTGCAGCGGACCGAACCCGGCGACGGCGTCGACGACCGCCTTGTGCGCGGCCGCCGTGTCGGGCAGGGCGGGCACGGACCCGAGCAGCGAGCGCTCGTCGTAGTCCGCCATCGCCGCGTGCACGAGGGCGACCACCCCGGCGCGGTCCCGCACGGGGTCGACGCCGCGACGCCGAATGAGCTCGCGGACCTCGCCCTCGAGGATCGCCACGCCGTCCACCCGCCACCTCCGCCCGCCGCGCGCCCGACGACCGTCTTGTCGGGTTCATCCGCATCCGGCAGCGACGGTAGGGCATCGACGCGCCCGGCGTGGGCGTTCGTCCACAGGACAGAACCGACGGGTGAACGCCCCGCGCCCCGCGCGCCGTCAGCCCGTGACGTCCAGCGGGACCTCCCCCGTGCTCGTCCGCCCCTGGCGCGGGTGCTGCTCGGCCACCAGCGTCGCCGCGCCGTCCTGCGTGACGCGCACGGTCGCGACCCAGCGGAACGGCGTCGTCACCGCGCGCACGGTGACGCGGTACGCGCCCGGCTCGGGCAGGTCCACCGACACCAGCGTGCGCAGCGCACGCCACGGGCCCCCGTGCTCGCTGGGCAGGACGGCCTCCTGTGCGAGCCACCTGCCGTGGCCGGCCCGCAGCGTCACCTCGCCGCGCGTGGTGCGCACACGCACCACGTCGTGGTCCGGGCCCCCGTCGATCCGCAGGCCGCGCACCGGGCCGACGGGCCTGCGGAGCACCAGGTCACGCCCGACGAGCGAGGGCACGCCCTCGCCCTCGCGCCCGGCCGGCACCGGGTGCGCCAGACCGGCCAGCCGCTCACGCAGGGCGCCGTGCGCGTCGGGATCGGGGGGCAGCGGCTGGTCGGACAACCGGGGCAGCAGGTCCCACACGCGGTCGAGGACCCCCTGCATGTCGAGGTCACCGGCGGTCGTGGCGACCACGAGGTCGTGCGACGGCACCACGACGCAGAACTGACCGTGGGCGCCGTCGCCCCGGAAGGCGCCGTGCCGGCACCGCCACAGCTGGTACCCGTACCCCTGCTGCCAGTCCGGCGGACCGTCGGCCGACCGCGCCCCCTCCCCGTCCGCGCCTGCGTCCGACGTCGCCTCCGCGCCTGCGTCCGACGTCGCCTCCGCGACCCACCCCTCCGGCAGCACCCGCACCCCGTCCACCACCCCGTCCTGCGCCAGCAGGACCCCGAGCGCCGCGACGTCGCGGGTGCGCACGGCCAGCCCGAAGCCGCCCATGTCGACCCCGTGGGGGCACTGCTCCCACGTGGCACCGGTGATCCCGAGCGGCGCGAGCAGCCGCGGCTGCAGGTAGTCGAGCAGCCGCTGCCCGGTGAGCCGCGTGACGATCGCCGACAGCACGTACGTCGCGGCCGTGTTGTAGACGAACCACGTGCCGGGCGCGTGCTCGACCGGCAGCGAGAGGAACGTGCGCACCATGTCGCGGGTCGTGAACACCGTGTCGCTGGTGTCCTCGTGGTGGCCCGAGCGCATGGTCAGCAGGTCGCGCACCCGCATCGCGGCGAGGTGCGCCGACGGCTCGACCGGCGCCTCGTCCGGGAAGAACGACACGACCGGGTCGTCGAGGGACAGCAGCCCCTCGTCGCGGGCGAACCCGATGCCGATCGCCGTGAACGTCTTCGACAGCGAGTACAGGTCGTGCGGCAGGTCCGGCCCGTACGGGTCCCACCAGCCCTCGGCCACGACCGCCCCGCGCCGGACGACCATGACGGAGTGGAGCTCGTCGTGCCGGTCGAGCGCGTCGACGAGCTCGAGCAGCGCCGACGACGGCACCCCCCGCTCCTCGGGCGCACGACGGGGCAGGGCAGCGGCGGTGGGCTCCATCCCGGGATCATGCTCCATGCCCGGGCCCGCTCGCGCCGGGCCTCGGTCCCGCACGTCGACACCCACCCGCACCCCGACGTCCCGCACGGCGACACCCGCCGCGCCGACACCCGAGCACCGCGGCCCCGCACCCGGCCCCGGTCCGGCGCCGCGTCCCGCGCACCGCGGTACGGCGGGTCCCGAGGTGGGCACCGCGCCCCCGACTAGGTTGGTCCCGTGAACACGCCCCCGCCCACGGGTGACCAGCACGTGCTGCGGCACGGTGACCAGGTCGCCGTCGTCACGTCCGTCGCCGCGAGCCTGCGCGAGTACCGCGTCGGCGAGCGGGACGTCGTCCTGCCCTTCGCGGCCGAGTCGATCGCGCCGGCGTTCTCCGGCGCGGTGCTCGCGCCGTGGCCGAACCGCCTGCGCGACGCGACCTACGGGTTCCGCGGCGCCACGTACCAGGTGCCGATCACGGAGCACGAGCGGCTCACCGCGCTGCACGGCCTGGTGTCGTACGAGCGGTTCGCGCCTGTCGAGGTGTCGCAGGACGCCGTGACGCTGCGCCACGACCTCGTCCCGCAGCCCGGCTACCCGTGGCCGCTGCGGCTCGACGTGACCTACGCGCTGGACCACGCCGGGCTCACCGTGACCGTCGCGGCGACCAACCAGGGCGCCACCGTCGCCCCGTACGGCGTCGGCTTCCACCCGTGGCTGTCCCCCGGGCCCGGCCCGGTCGACGCCTGCACGCTGCGGCTCGACGCCGCGCGCCGCGTGACCGTCGACGAGCGCCTGCTCCCGACGGGCACGCAGGCCGTGGCGGGCGACTACGACCTGCGCGCGGGCCTGCCGCTCGACGGCGTGAGCCTCGACGACGCGTGGGTCGACGTGACGCCCGACGAGCACGGCACGACCCGCGCCGAGCTGACGGGCGCCGACGGGCGCACGGTCACCGTCTGGGCCGACGAGACGCTGCCCGCGTGGCAGGTCTGCACCGGCGACGGGATCCCGGGCATCGACCGGCGCGGCGTGGCCGTGGAGCCGATGACGTGCGTCGCGGACGCCTTCCGCACCGGCGAGATGCTGGTCGAGCTCGAGCCCGGCGCGACGCACCAGGTGCGCTGGGGCATGTCGCTGCGCTGAGCGTCGCTCCCGGCGGGTCCGCTGCGGCGGCCCCGCCGGGAGACCGTCGAGGGCCGGGTCCGCCCGGGCGGGCGTCCGCGACGTCGCGGGCCGGGCCCTGCGGTCCCGTGCGACCACGCGCCCTGCGGCTGGACGTCGCCCTGCGGCTGGCTGGCCCTGCCGCTCGACGTCACCCTGCGGCTCGGCGCCGGGCAGGTGCCGCGTCGTCAGCGCTGCTCGTCAGCGGAGCGGCTCCCGATCAGCCGTAGTACTCGCCGTCGGCCTTGACGCCCTTGGTGTACTCCCAGTGCCACGGCTCGTACGGGCCGGAACCGCCCTTGACGGCCCAGTTCGGCTGCTCCCAGCCGAAGGTCGGCGCGTTGTCGTTCATCCAGGTCCAGCGGGCGCCCGAGGTCTGGATGGAGCAGAAGTCCATCGCCAGGCCCCAGCCGTGGTTGCTCTTGCCGGGCGTGGCGGCGAGGCCGCCCTTCTGGGCCTTCACGGCCTTCTGCTGCGCGAGCGTCCGGTAGCCGGAGCTGAGGCACAGGTCCGTGCCGAACCGCGCGACGTGGGCCTCGTTGAGCTCGGCGAGCGCGACGGCGGCGTCGGCACGCATCTGCGTGCGACCGTCCCACAGGGTGCACAGGTCCTTGGTGGCCAGCAGCCCGTTCTCGCCGGCGGCGCGGACCGAGCCGTCGCAGCCGGGCAGGGCGGAGCGCTCGGCTCCGCGTGAGACGTCGGCCAGGGCGCGGGCGCGGGACGAGCCGTCCGCGGACACCAGTGGCGTCGGCGGGAGGTCCGAGAGCGGCAGGGCCGTCAGCGCGGCGACGGTGGAGGGCAGGTGCGCCTCGCTCGCGGCGGCGCCCACGACGATCTCGCCGTCCGCCACCCCCTGCGTGACGGGGACGACCAGCGTGACGCCGACCAGGGCGGCCAGCACACCGGCACGACCCAGGGCGCGGCTCGGGCGACGGCCGGCGGGTGCGGCCTCGGCCGGTCCGGCCAGGCCCTCGACCACGGGCGTCTGCGGGACGGGGATCGCGACCTCGACGGGCGTACGCCCACGTCGTTCACGGCGCACACGTGCCGTCGGCTCCGCTCGGTGGGATCCCACGACACCTCCGCTCATCTCGTCCCGCTCGTCATCGGCCCCCCGATGCGGTCACGAAACCATAACGGGGTGCGCAGACTTGTCCAAGACCCATCAGCGTCACCAGGGGGTCGCAATCTGGACACGTGCTCGACACGCCGCGCGACACGCCGTGGCTTCACGGTTCCTCCACCCCCGGAGAGCCACCGCGGAGACGTGGGGCACACTGCGCGACGCGCTCTGCACCCCACGACGGTCACGGCGCCGCGACCACCCCGAGGCGCGCGCGGGCTCGCACGGCGACGCGCCCACCGCCCCGTCAGCTCCCCGGCAGCTGGCCGCGCTGCATCGCGTCGCGGACCTCCCCCACGAGCTCCTCGAGGATGTCCTCCAGGAACACCACCCCCACCGTCCGGCCGTCGTCGTCCACCCGCGCCAGGTGCGACCCGGACCGCTGCATCGCCTGCAGCGCCGTCTCGACCTCGTCCTGCGGGGCCACCACGGCGAGCGTGCGCACCCGCCAGGACGGCACCGGCTGGGTGCGCGTCGTCGCGTCGGCGTACAGCACGTCCTTGATGTGCAGGTACCCCTCCGGGCGCCCGTCACCGTCCACCACGACGAACCGGCTGAAGCCCGTGCGGGCGACCAGGTGCTCGATGTCGTCGGGCGTACTGCCGCCGTCGACGGTCACCAGGCCGTCGAGCGGCACCATGACCTCGACCGCGGTGCGGTCCGAGAACTCGATGGCACCGGAGAGCAGACCCTGCTCGTCCGCCAGCAGCCCCTCGGCCTGCGAGCGCTCGACGATCGACTGCACCTCCTGCGCGGTGAACGCCGAGGCGACCTCGTCCTGCGGCTCCACCCGGAACGCCCGCAGCACGTGGTTCGCGAGCCAGTTGAGGGCCACGATCACCGGGCGCAGCACGCGCGCGACCCACACCAGCGGCGGGCCGAACAGCAGCACCGCGCGGTCGGGCCCGGACACGGCCAGGTTCTTGGGGACCATCTCGCCGAGCACCACGTGCAGGTACACCACCACGAGCAGGGCGAGGACGAACGCGATCGGGTGCGTCAGCGACCCGGGGACGCCCAGCGCGTGCAGCGGCGCCTCGATGAGGTGGGCGATCGCCGGCTCGGCGACCAGACCCAGGCTCGTCGAGCAGATCGTGATGCCGAGCTGGGCGGCGGCGAGCATGAGGGAGACGTGCTCCATCGCCCACAGCACGGTGACCGCGCGACGGTCCCCCGCCTCGGCCAGCGGCTCGACGGACGAGCGTCGCGCCGACATGATCGCGAACTCGGCACCGACGAAGAACGCGTTCGCTGCGAGCAGGACGACGGCGAGGACGAGCGCCAGCGTGCTGTCCATCAGGCGTCACCCTCCTCGTCGGGCGCCAGGCCGACGAGCCGCACCCGCTCGACGCGGCGGCCGTCCATGCGCTCGACCTGCAGGCGCACGTCGCCCTCGACGACCTCGTCGCCCTGCACCGGCACACGCCCCAGGCGCGCCATGAGCAGCCCGCCGACGGTCTCCCAGGGGCCGTCGTCCGGAACCCGCAGCCCCGTCGCCTCGTGCAGCTCGTCGGGGCGCAGCACGCCGGGCAGCACCCAGGAGCCGTCCGCCTGGCGCGCGAGGGCGCCGCGCGTGCGGTCGTGCTCGTCCGCGACCTCCCCCACCAGCTCCTCGACGACGTCCTCGAGCGTGACCGCGCCCGACGTGCCGCCGTACTCGTCCACGACCACGGCCATCTGCAGCCCCTGGGCGCGCAGGTCCACCAGGAGCGGGCCGAGGCCCACGGTCTCCGGGACGCGCTGGGCGTCGACCATCAGTGCGGCCGCGGGCACCTCGGGACGCCGGTCGTACGGCACCGCCATGGCCTTGCGCAGGTGCACCAGGCCGAGGACGTCGTCCACCGAGTCGCCGATGACAGGGAAGCGCGAGTGGCCCGTCTGGCGGGCCAGCGCCATGACGTCGGCCGCGGAGTCGTCGCGGCGGACCACGACCAGCCGCGTGCGGTCCGTCATGACGTCGACCGCGGTGAGCGTCGAGAAGTCGATGGAGTTGGTCAGCAGGGTCGCGGTGGCCTGGTCGAGCGTGCCCTGCGCCGCGGACCGCCGCACGAGCGAGGCCAGCTCGGCGGGCGAGCGCGCCCCGGAGAGCTCCTCGCGCGGCTCGACCCCCACGCGGCGCAGCAGCCGGTTGGCGGTGCCGTTCGTCACGGCGATCACCGGCCGCAGCGCCGTGGTGAACCCGAGCTGCAGCGGTGCGACGACGCGCGCGGTGCCCAGCGGCCGGGCGATCGCGAAGTTCTTGGGGACCAGCTCGCCGAACAGCATGGAGAACCCGTTGACCAGCACGAGCGCCAGTACCGCCGCGACCGCGCCGGTCACGGCCCGCCCCACGCCCGCACCCTCCAGCGGCACGCCGAGCAGCCGGGCGACCGCGGGCTGGGTGGTGTAGCCGAGGAGCACGGTGGTGACGGTGATCCCCACCTGCGCCCCCGACAGCTGGGTCGACAGCCGGCGCAGCGCCGTCAGCACGGACCGGCCGCGGGTGTCGTCGGGGGCGGTCTGCCGCTCGACCAGGCCCGGGTCCAGCGTGACCAGCGAGAACTCGGTCGCGACGAAGACCGCCGTGCCGGCGGTGAGCAGGACGCCCAGACCGACGAGCAGCCACTCGGTCAGCACGGGTCCACCGGCGCCGGACGGGCGGGGACGCCCACGTGCGGGGCGGGGTACGACAGGGGCGGGCCGGCGGTCCCGCGTCCGGTGCTGGCACGCACCGGGCCGGTGCCCGCGTGAGCGGGTCGGGCGGTGGTGGGGACGCGGTGCCGGCAGCGACTTGAGCTGCTCATGGTGGGAACATCCTACGGACGATCGGGCGACGTGCCGAGGGCTCGCCAGGACCCACCCGGGTCGGTGTGCCACGCTGGCCCCATGGTCACCAGCGTCGCGCGCCCGGGCGTCACCACCGTCCTCGTGGTCGAGGACGAGCCGGCGATCGCCCAGGCCGTCGTCCACCGGTTCGCCGCCGAGGGCTGGAACGTGGAGGCGGTCGGGGACGGCAACGCGGGGGTCGCCGCAGCGGCCCGCCTGCAGCCGGACGTCGTCGTGCTCGACGTCATGCTGCCCGGCATCGACGGGCTCGAGGTCTGCCGGCAGATCCAGGCGGAGCGCCCGGTCCCCGTGCTCATGCTCACGGCGCGCGACGACGAGACGGACATGCTGGTCGGGCTCGGGGTGGGCGCCGACGACTACATGACCAAGCCCTTCTCGATGCGCGAGCTCGTGGCCCGTACGAAGGTGCTGCTGCGGCGGACCGAGCGCGCGGCCCGCGCGGCCGAGCTCGCGGGCGTCCAGCAGCCCGAGCCGCCGCTGGTGGTGGGCGACGTGACGATCGACAGCGCGCAGCGCCGGGTGCAGCGCGCGGGCACCGAGGTGCACCTCACGCCCACCGAGTTCGACCTGCTGCTGACGCTGGCGTCCTCGCCGCGCACGGTGCTGACCCGCGAGCGGCTGCTCGCCGACGTGTGGGACTGGGTCGACGCGAGCGGCACGCGCACCGTGGACTCCCACATCAAGGCGCTGCGGCGCAAGCTCGGCCCGGACCTGATCCGCACCGTGCACGGCGTGGGCTACGCGTACGAGCCGGCCGAGGGCACGGAGCAGTCCGCACCCGCCGGCGAGGCGGCGGACGGGACGTGACGCCCCGCCCACCCCGCCCGGCGCGGCACGCCCGCGGCGACGCCGACCGCTGGCGGATGCCGGACGTGCGACCGCTCGACCCGCTGCGCAGCATCAAGATGAAGCTGGGCGTGCTGGTGGCGGCGACGGTCACGCTCGCGGCGTACGTCATCTGGGTCGGCTACGGCCGCGCGCTGGGCCCGAGCCGGACGCTGCCCCTGGCCATCGTCCTCTCGTTGGCCCTCACCCAGATCCTGGCGCGCGGCATGACGTCGCCCCTGCGCGAGATGACCGAGGCGGCCCGCGCGATGGCGAACGGGGACTACAGCCGCCGGGTGCGCTCGACCAGCCGTGACGAGGTCGGGCAGCTCGCGGAGGCGTTCAACACGATGGCGGACGACCTCGAGCACCTCGACACGTTCCGCCGCGAGCTGGTCGCGAACGTCTCCCACGAGCTGCGGACCCCGGTCACGGCCCTGCAGGCCCAGCTGGAGAACATGGTCGACGGCGTCAGCGAGCCGGACCCGGCGACCCTGGCGGTCGCGCTCGCGCAGACCGAGCGCCTGTCGCGCCTGGTGTCGTCGCTGCTGGACCTGTCGCGCGTCGAGGCGGGAGCGATGACGCTGCGCCTGGAGGACGTCCACCTGCACGAGCTGCTGCAGCAGGCCGCCGACGAGGCGTCGCTCGTGGGTGCCGAGAAGCGGCTGCGGTTCGAGGTGGACGTGGAGCCCGCGGACCTGACTGTCGAGGCCGACCCCGAGCGGTTGCACCAGGTGGTGGCGAACCTGCTGCAGAACGCAGCGCGGCACTCGCCGCCCGACGACGAGGTGCGCGTGGTGGCACGACGGGTGGGCCCGCACGTCCAGATCGACGTGGTCGACCACGGGCCGGGGATCGCACGCGAGCAGCGCGCCCACGTCTTCGAGCGGTTCGTGCGCGGCAACACCCCGGCGCTGACCGGGCAGGGCTCGACGGGCGGCACCGGCCTGGGCCTGGCGATCGTGCGCTGGGCGGTCGAGCTGCACGGCGGCACGGTCGAGGTGGCCGACTCCCCGACCGGGTGCACCATGCGGGTCCGCCTCCCGGGTGACACGCGCCCCGACGAGGCCTGAGGACGCGCCGGGGTCTCGCCCGGTGCGTCCCACCCGCCCGGGGTGCCGACGACCCCGCCTTGAGCCCGATCGCACGAGGGCTTTAGCCGCTGTTGACCACGGCGGCCCCGAGGGGTGAAGAGGCTGCACAGAACACGTCGACCGGCCCGGCGCAAGGGGCCTGCGACCCCGTCGACCACGTAGTGTTGTCGTCAACAGAACTGGCGATGGCGCGGTCGCTGCACCGCGTACCGGAAGTGGGCGATCCCAGCGTGACGCAGAACGCGCAGTCAGACTCCACCCGTGCCGACTTCGGCGCGAACGAGTGGCTGGTCGACGAGCTGTACGAGCAGTACCAGAAGGACCGCCACGCGGTGGACCCCGCGTGGTGGGACTTCTTCGAGGGCTACAAGCCCGAGACGAGGGGTGCTGCCACGAACGGTGACGCGCACCGGACCTCGCCGCCGGGTGGGCAGTCGAACGGCACCGCCCCGACGCCCGCCGCCGCGCCCGCGCCCGCGCCGGCCCCGGTCGCGCCGCCGGTCGAGGTCACCCCCTCGCCGGTCGCGACCGCACAGCCCGCCACAGCGCCGTACGCCGAGGTGGCCACGCGGATCGCGGACACGCAGGAGCCCGACGCCCGGCCGGTCGACGACGTGCAGAAGCTGCGCGGCCCCGCCGCCCGCGTCGTGACGAACATGGAGTCCTCGCTCGAGGTCCCGACGGCCACATCGGTGCGCGCGATCCCGGCCAAGCTCATGGTCGACAACCGCATCGTGATCAACAACCACCTGGCGCGCGGCCGTGGCGGCAAGGTCTCGTTCACGCACCTCATCGGCTTCGCGATGGTCGAGGCCGTGCGCGAGATGCCGGCGATGAACTCGTCGTACACGCTGGTCGACGGCAAGCCGGGCGTGCTGTCCCCCGCGCACGTCAACCTGGGCCTGGCGATCGACCTGGCCAAGCCGGACGGCACGCGCCAGCTGCTGGTCCCCTCGATCAAGAAGGCCGAGACCCTCGACTTCGCGCAGTTCTGGACCGCGTACGAGGACGTCGTGCGCCGCGCGCGCAACAACAAGCTCACGGTGGACGACTTCGCCGGCACCACGATCTCCCTGACCAACCCCGGCACGATCGGCACCGTGCACTCCGTGCCGCGCCTGATGCAGGGCCAGGGCACGATCGTCGGCGTCGGCGCGATGGACTACCCCGCGGAGTTCGCCGGCACGTCCGACGAGCAGCTCAACCGCATGGGCGTCTCCAAGGTCCTGACGGTCACCTCGACGTACGACCACCGGATCATCCAGGGCGCGCAGTCGGGCGACTTCCTGCGGATCCTGTCGCGCAAGCTGCTGGGCGAGGACGGCTTCTACGACCGGGTGTTCGCCGCGCTGCGCGTGCCGTACGAGCCGGTGCGCTGGGTGCGGGACGCGAACCACGACCCGGACGCCGAGGCCATCAAGCCCGCGCGCGTGGCCGAGCTGATCCACGCGTACCGCTCGCGCGGCCACCTCATGGCCGACACCGACCCGCTCGCGTACCGCCAGCGCAAGCACCCGGACCTCGACGTGCAGAACCACGGCCTGACGCTGTGGGACCTGGACCGCACGTTCCCCACCGGCGGGTTCACGGGGAAGACCCGCGCCACGCTGCGTGACGTGCTCGGCCTGCTGCGCGACTCGTACTGCCGCACCGTCGGCGCCGAGTACATGCACCTGCAGGACCCGCGCCAGCGCCGCTGGCTGCAGGAGCGCCTGGAGTCCGGCTACGCGCGCACGCCCCGTGAGGACCAGCTGCGCATCCTGCGCCGCCTCAACGCCGCCGAGGCGTTCGAGACGTTCCTGCAGACCAAGTTCGTCGGGCAGAAGCGGTTCTCCCTCGAGGGCGGCGAGTCCCTCATCCCGCTGCTCGACGCGATCCTGTCGCGTGCGGCCGACGGCGGCCTCGACGAGGTGGGCATCGGCATGGCCCACCGCGGGCGGCTCAACGTGCTGGCGAACATCGCCGGCAAGTCCTACGGCCAGATCTTCAGCGAGTTCGAGGGCAACCAGGACCCGAAGTCGGTGCAGGGCTCGGGCGACGTGAAGTACCACCTCGGCACCGAGGGCGTCTTCACCGCCGAGTCGGGTGCGACGACCGCGGTGTACCTGGCCGCGAACCCGTCGCACCTGGAGGCCGTCGACCCGGTGCTCGAGGGCATCGTGCGGGCCAAGCAGGACCGCATCGACCTGGGCGGCGACGGCTTCTCGGTGCTGCCGATCCTCATCCACGGCGACGCGGCCTTCGCGGGTCAGGGCGTCGTCTTCGAGACGCTCAACCTGGCGCAGCTGCGGGGGTACCGCACCGGCGGCACGATCCACGTGATCGTCAACAACCAGGTCGGCTTCACCACCGGCCCGTCGTCGTCGCGCTCCTCGCAGTACGCCACGGACGTGGCCAAGGGCCTGCAGGTGCCGATCTTCCACGTCAACGGGGACGACCCGGAGGCCGTGGTGCGGGTGGCCGAGCTGGCGTTCGAGTACCGCGAGCAGTTCGACCGCGACGTCATCATCGACATGGTCTGCTACCGCCGCCGCGGCCACAACGAGGGCGACGACCCCTCGATGACGCAGCCGCTGATGTACAACCTCATCGAGGCGAAGCGCTCGGTCCGCAAGATCTACACCGAGACGCTCGTCGCACGCGGGGACATCACCCTCGAGGAGGCCGAGCAGGCGCTGCGCGACTACCAGTCGCAGCTGGAGCGCGTCTTCACCGAGACGCGGGAGGACGGCTGGACGCCGCCGCCCGCCGACGTGGAGACGGTCGCCGGCCTGGAGCGGCCGGAGTCCCAGCAGGAGGACGCCGGCGTCATGGTCGGCTGGCAGACGGCCGTGCCCGCCTCGATCCTGCAGCGGATCGGGCAGGCGCACGTGAGCCCGCCGGAGGGCTTCACGGTCCACCCGAAGCTCGCCCAGCTGCTCGAGAAGCGCGAGCGGATGAGCCGCGAGGGCGGGATCGACTGGGGCTACGGCGAGATCCTCGCGTTCGGCTCGCTGCTCATCGAGGGCACGCCGGTGCGGCTGGCCGGGCAGGACTCGCGGCGCGGCACCTTCGTGCAGCGCCACGCGGTGCTGCACGACCGGGAGACGGGCGCGGAGTGGACCCCGCTGCTGTACCTGTCGGGCGACCAGGCGAAGTTCTGGGTGTACGACTCCTCGCTGTCGGAGTACGCGGCCCTCGGGTTCGAGTACGGCTACTCCGTGGAGCGCCCCGACGCGCTGGTGCTCTGGGAGGCGCAGTTCGGCGACTTCGTCAACGGCGCGCAGACGGTCATCGACGAGTTCATCTCCTCCGCGCAGCAGAAGTGGGCGCAGCGCTCGTCGGTCGTGCTGCTGCTCCCCCACGGCTACGAGGGGCAGGGGCCGGACCACTCGTCCGCGCGCATCGAGCGCTTCCTGCAGCTCGCCGCCGAGGACAACATGACCATCGCGCAGCCGTCGACACCCGCGTCGCACTTCCACCTGCTGCGCCGTCAGGCGTACGAGCGGCCGCGCCGGCCGCTGGTGGTGTTCACGCCGAAGTCGATGCTGCGCCTGAAGGCCGCGACGTCGGACGTGCAGGACCTCACGTCCGGCACGTTCCGCACGGTGGTCGGCGACGACCTCGCGGCGGCGAAGGGCGACCAGGTGACGCGGGTGCTGCTCTGCTCGGGCAAGGTCTACTGGGACCTGCTGGCGCACCGGGTGTCCTCCGGGGACCAGGAGACCGCCATCGTGCGCTTCGAGCAGCTGTACCCGCTGGACCCCGACGCGATCGAGCGGGCTCTCGCGCCGTACGGCGACGCGGAGCTGGTGTGGGTGCAGGACGAGCCGCGCAACCAGGGGCCGTGGACCTTCATGTCCACGCACCTGCCGCAGGTGGCGGGCCGGACCGTGCGGGTCGTGTCCCGCCCGGAGTCGGCCTCCCCGGCGGCGGGGTCGGCCAAGAAGCACGCCACCGAGCAGAAGGCCCTCATCGAGGCCGCCTTCCAGCGCTGAGGCACGACGACGGGCCGGCGCTCCCCTCGACGGGGGTGCCGGCCCGTCGCCGTCCGGGCCGCGTCCGGCGAGTCCCGCCCGCGACGGGCGAGGCCGGGCCGCGAACGGGGAGGTCAGGCCGGCTGCTCCGCCGGCGCGGACGTGAAGCGGCGGCGGTAGGACAGGGGCGTGGTGCCCAGGGTGCGGGCGAAGTGGTGCCGCAGCAGCGCCGCGGTCCCGAAGCCCGAGCGTCGTGCGACCTCCTCGACGGGGACGTCGGTGCGCTCGAGCAGCTCCTGCGCGCGTGCCACGCGCTGCCGGGCCACCCACGCCGCGGGCGTCGCGCCCGTCTCGGCGCGGAACCGGCGCGCGAAGGTCCGCTCCGACATCAGGGCACGCGCCGCCAGGGCGGGCACCCCGAGGTCCTCCTCGAGGTGCTCGAGCATCCAGGCGAGCAGCGGGGCCAGCGTGTCGGCCTGCGGGGGCAGCGGCGTGGCGACGTACTGCGCCTGCCCGCCGTCGCGCTGCGGCGGCACCACCATGCGCCGGGCCACGCTCGTCGCCGCCGCCGCACCGAGCTCGCGGCGCACCAGGTGCAGGCACGCGTCGATCCCGGCGGCGGTCCCGGCGCCGGTGATGATGCGCCCGTCCTCGACGAACAGGACGTCAGGGTCCACGGTGGCCGACGGGAAGGCCGCCGCGAGCGCCGCCGCGTGCATCCAGTGCGTGGTGCAGCGACGGCCGTCGAGGAGACCGGCCTCCCCCAGGGCGAACGCCCCGCTGCAGATGCTGAGCACCCACGCCCCTCGCTCGTGCGCGTCCCGCAGCGCCTGGAGGACCACCTCGGGCACTCCGGCGGGCGGCATGCCGTAGGCGGGGACGACCACGAGGTGGGCGTCCCGCAGCGCCTCGAGCCCGTGCTCGACGACGATCGAGAACCCACCCTTGGTCGGCACCACGGCGCCCGGGTCCGTCCCGCAGACCCGGAAGTCGAACGTGGGGCCGCCGGTGTCGGACCGGTCGATGCCGAAGACCTCGCAGGCGGTGCCGAGCTCGAACGCGGCGACGTTCGGCAGGGCGAGGGCGACCACGGTACGGAGCACGCCTCACCGTGGCACACGGTTGGCAGAATCTCAATGCCCGGCGACAGAACTGCCACTCGTGGCGCGATACGCATGAGCGCAGAGTTTCTGCCATGGATCTCCTCTGGCTCGTGCTCACGCTCCTCCTCGCGGCCCTGTGGGTCGCCTGGCTCGTCCGCGTCGTCCGCCGGGACGGCCTGGGTCACCGCGAGCCGCCCCCCTCGCACCCCCACGAGACGCAACCGGCCCTCACCCAGGTGCTCGCCCGGTGACGACGCACGGCCGACGTCACCGGCGACACGCGTGCGTCCCGCACGACGAACGGGGGGACCCCGCGCCCTGCGCCTGAGAGACTGTGGCCGGCGAGCACCGGACCGTCCGGCGCCGCGGGCACAGGCAGGAGTGATGGGCGTGGGTGAGCTGCCGCTGCGTCTCGCGGTCGTCGGGGACGAGCTGGTGGCCGGCGCGGGCGACCCGAAGGGTCTCGGCTGGGTCGGGCGCGTCACGGCACGGACCAGCACGCCGGACCCGCTGACCGTCCTCACGCTCGCCGTGCCGGGCGAGACCAGCACGGAGCTCGGCGCACGCTGGGACGGCGAGGTGACCCGCCGGCTGTCGCCGGACGCCGACAACCGTCTGGTCGTCGCGCTGGGCCGGGCGGACATCGGCGCGGGCCTCTCGCTGGCACGCAGCCGGCTCAACCTGGCGAACATCCTCGACGTCGCCGACCAGCGCCGGATCCCCGCGTTCGTCGTGGGGCCGCCGCCCGGGCCGGCGCACGACGGGGACCGGCTGGCCGAGCTCTCGGCCGCGCTCGGCGACGTGGCCTCGCGCCGCCGCGTGCCGTACGTGGACATGTACTCGCCGCTCGCCGCGCACGACCAGTGGCTCGCGGACATGGCGACGTCACCCCACCACCTGCCCGGCCAGGCCGGCTACGGCCTCATGGCCTGGCTCGTGCTGCACACCGGCTGGCACACCTGGCTCGACCTGCCGGACGACGGCGCCTGACCCGGGCACTCCCCGCCACGGCGGGTGCGCCCGGGGGGCCGACCGCAGTCAGCGCAGCGTCGAGCGCATCGTCCGCAGCGCGGTGTCCAGCACCGTGCGCAGCGTCTCGACCGTGAGCTCGTCGACCCCGGCGCCGGCGTCCGCGCGGCGCAGGTCCGCGCGCACCTCGTCACTGAAGCGGCGCACGACGGCCTCCGCCTCGACGCGACGCCGGTGCGACGCCGTCCGCAGCGGGTCGGGTGCACCGGACGGGGGCGCAGCGGCGTCCCTGGCCCGCTGCGCCGCTGACGCCAGGTCGGCGCGCAGCCCGCGCATCGCCGCCTGGACGTCCTGGCGGACCTGGGACGCCTGGGCCCGGACGGACTCCGAGATCTCGGCCTCCAGGTGCGCCAGGTCGCCACGGCGCGCGTCGAGCTCGGCACGGCCGGCGTCGGTCAGGGTGTACGTCGACTTGCGGCCCTCGTCCGTGCGCCGCACGAGACCCTCCTCCTCGAGCCGCGCGAGCCGCGGGTACACCGTGCCGGCGCTCGGCCGGTAGGTGCCGCCGAAGCGGTCGCTGAGGGCGGTGATCAGCTCGTAGCCGTGCCGGGCACCGTCCTCGAGGAGCGCCAGCAGGTACAGCCGCAGCTGGCCGTGGGCGAAGACCGGGGGCATCAGGCCCGCCCGTCCGTCGCGGCGTCGTCGACCACGTCGTCGATCGCGGCGTCGCCGGCCACGACGGTCGCCGCCACGTCGTCGACCACGCCGTCCGCCACGGGCGCCCGGAGCACCGTGACGTGCCCGGTCACCGTTGTCGCGGACAGGAACGTGCCGCCCTCGCCGGAGTCGAGCTCGACGGTGCGGTGCCCCGGCCCGGTGCCCTTGTACTCCTGCCCGTCGACGACGAGCCGCCCCGAGACGGACTGGGCGCGCACCCGCAGCCCCGCACCCTCGGGCACGCGGACCGTGAGGTCGCCGGACACCGTCGTGACGGTGAGCGAGGACGCACCCGGGCCCACGTCGAGCGAGACGGCGCCGGACACGGAGTTGCCCTGGACCAGCGTCAGCTCCCCGGACGCGGCGAACTCCCCCGACACGGTGTTGAACCGCACGTCGCCGTCGTGGCGCCGCACGACCATCTCCCCCGACACCGTGTTGGCCGACAGCCGGCCGTGCACGTCGTCCACGACCGTGGAGCCCGAGACGGTGGAGACCGAGGCGTCCTCGCGCAGCCCTGCGACGAGCCCGTCCGCGCTGACGGTGCCGACCTTGGCCATCACGTCGCGCGGCACGGCCACGTGCACGTCGGCCCGGTCCTTGTCCTGGAAGTTGCGGAACTTCTCGACGAAGCCCTCCCAGCCGCCGAGCGTGAAGCTGTACCCCACGCGCAGCTCGCCGTCCGAGAGCGTGACCTCCAGCGGGCGGCCGTCGACGCGGTGCACCTCGAGCCGCGCGTCCCGGCGCGACGGGTCCTCGTGGGCGACGACGTCGACCCGCCCGCCCACCAGCCCGACGCGCAGCGCGCGGACGTCCTCGACCTCGATCACCTGCGGGCCGGCGACGACCCAGGACTCCGTGGACATGAGCTCCTCCAACGCGATATGTCGTGTGATGCGAACACGCTATATCGCGAGATTGCCCAGCACAACACCCCGCGACGGCCGGCGACCCGGAGGTCACCGGCCGTCCCCCGGCACGTCAGCCGACGATGCCGGCCCCACGCAGCTCGACGGTCAGGTCGTGCGGGTTGGACGCCACCGCGAGCGCCTCCTCGTACGTCACCACGCCGTCGCGGACCATCGCGAACAGGTGCTGGTCGAACGTCTGCATCTTGTAGAAGTCGCCCTCCCGGATGAGGTCGGAGAGCGGGGGGTTCTCCTGCGGCTCCACGATGGCCTCGGCCGTCCGCCCCGTGTTCACCATGACCTCGACCGCCGCCTGCCGCCCGCTGCCGTTCGCCTTGCGGACCAGGCGCTGCGAGACGATCCCCCGCAGCGTCTGGGACAGCGCGATGCGGACCTGCTGCTGCTCGTGCGGCGGGAAGAAGTCGACGATCCGGTTGATCGACTCCGCGACGTCGATCGTGTGCAGCGTGGACAGCACGAGGTGCCCGGTCTCGGCCGCCGAGAGGGCGGCACGCACGGTCTCCACGTCGCGCATCTCGCCGACGAGGATGACGTCGGGGTCCTGGCGCATGGCCGCACGCAGCGCGACCGTGAAGTCCGCCGTGTCCTGGTGCACCTCGCGCTGCGAGACGATCGCCTTCTTGTCGGAGTGCAGGATCTCGATCGGGTCCTCGATCGTGACGATGTTGACCTCGCGGTACGAGTTGATGAGGTCGACCATCGAGGCGAGGGTCGTGGTCTTGCCCGAGCCCGTGGGGCCGGTGACCAGCACGAGCCCGCGCGGCTCCAGGGCGAGCTCGCCGACGACCTCGGGCAGGCCCAGCTCGGCCAGCGACTGCGCGCCGACCGCGACCCGCCGGAACACGATGCCGAACGTCCCGCGCGCCTGGTAGGCGTTGACACGGAACCGACCGACCCCCGACAGGGAGTAGGCGAAGTCCGCCTCCTTCGTCTCACGGAACCGCGCGACCAGGTCGTCCGGCAGGACCTCCCCGATCATGTGCTCCGTGTCCAGCGGACGCAGCTCGGGTGCCTGGAGCTTGCGCAGGCGTCCGTCGACCCGCACGCGCGGGCACGAGCCGACCTTGCAGTGCAGGTCGGAGCCCCCGGTGCTGGCCAGGGCGTGCAGGAACGGGATCACGGACTGGGGCTGCTGGGTCACGGGGACGTTATCGGGATCGCGGACCCGCCACTTGAGCGGCGGCCCGCACCGCAGGACGGCGCGCGGGGGGCGCGCGGTGTGGGACCATGGAACGACATCCCCGGTGCGTGCCGTTCTGCGCGCGCGCCGCGACCCGAGGAGAACCACGATGAGCAAGCGTGGCCGCAAGCGTCGCTCCCGCAAGGGGAACGCCGCCAACCACGGCAAGCGTCCCAACGCCTGAGCGTTCGACGCCGTGACGTCGCGAGGGGCCCGGAGCAGTCGCTCCGGGCCCCTCGCCGTCCGTCGGGTGCGGTGCGGTCGCTAGGCCTCGGTGCCCGGCGTCGTGCGCAGGCGCAGGACGGTCAGCTGCTCGCGGATCCGCAGCCGCAGCCCCGCCGGCGCCTCCTCCTGGCAGCAGCGCCGCACGAGCTGCTTCATGACGAGCTCGATCTGCTCCTCCTCGAGGCACTGCGCGCACTCGTGCAGGTGCGCCTCGACACGGTCCCGGTCCAGCTCGCCCAGCTCGGAGTCGACGTACTCCCACAGCCGCTCGACGGCCTCGTCGCAGCCGCAGGGCGTGCCCGCGGGCGCCTGCGCGGACGGGTCCTGCGCGACGTCGGCCGGGCCGTCCTCGACCCCGCTCACCGGGCACCGTCCGGTGCGACCGGCGCCGCGCCGGCGAGGCCACGTCCGCGGGCGTAGTCGGACAGGAGCTCACGCAGCTGAGCGCGGCCCCGGTGCAGGCGCGACATCACCGTCCCGATCGGTGTGCCCATGATCTCGGCGATCTCCTTGTACGCGAAGCCCTCGACGTCCGCGAGGTACACCGCGATGCGGAAGTCCTCGGGGATCTGCTGCAGCGCGTCCTTGACGTCGGAGTCCGGCAGGTGGTCCAGCGCCTCCGCCTCGGCGGACCGCAGCCCACGCGAGGTGTGCGACTCGGCCCGCGCCAGCTGCCAGTCCTCGATCTCCTCGGACCGGGACTGCTGCGGCTCACGCTGCTTCTTGCGGTACGTGTTGATGTACGTGTTGGTGAGGATCCGGTACAGCCAGGCCTTGAGGTTCGTGCCCGGGCGGTACTGGTGGAAGGCGGCGAACGCCTTGGTGAACGCCTCCTGGACCAGGTCCTCGGCGTCGGCCGGGTTGCGGGTCATCCGCAGCGCGGCGCCGTACAGCTGGTCGAGGTACACCAGCGCCTCGGCCTCGAAGCGCTCGCTGCGAGCGGCGTCGTCCTCGCCCGCAGGGGCACGGGTGGTGCCCTCGCCGTCGTCGACCTCGGGGTGCTCGCTCATCACCCCTGAGCCTAGTGCTCCGACCGCAGCACCACGCGCGCGGGGCGACGGGCCCCAGGGCGCGACGGCGTACGGCGGGCCGGGCCGCAGCGGGGCGACGCCGGGCGTCACGGCGGCGTGCTCGGGCACGACACCGGGCACGGCGACGGCCACGGGGGCCGGCGGACTCGCGAGGGCACAGCTCATGACCCGTGCAACACCACCGTGCCACGCGGTCATTCCCGGCGGTGCGCGCGCCTCCTGCGGCCGACGACACTAGCGTGGAGGTACCGCCCCACCCGCGGTGCCGTCGTCCTGGAGGAAGCCCGTGCTGCTGCGTCGGATCGCCCGCCCCCTGTTCGCGTCGTGGTTCGTGAGCCAAGGGCTCGACGCGCTGCGTCATCCCGGCGCCCACGCCGCGGTGATGCGCCACGGGCTCGACGGGCTGCGCGGCCGGGTGCCGGACGCCGCGCGCACCTCGGCCCCCGCGCCGGTCGCCAAGGCGCTGGACGGTGACCTGAGCGACAAGCAGCTCGCGACGCTCGCGCAGGCGCACGGCGCGGCGATGCTCGTCGCCGGCACCATGCTCGCGGTCGGTCGCGCACCGCGGACCGCGGCGCTGGCACTGGCCGGGCTCACCCTCCCGCTCGTGCTCGTGGACCTGCCGCTCGGCCGGCGCGGCACGCTCACGGCCGAGGAGCGCACGGCGCGCAAGGAGCGCCTGGTCCGGGCCCTGTCGTTCACCGGCGGCGCGGTGCTCGCGGGGATCGACCTCGAGGGCCGTCCCGGGGTGTCCTGGCGCGTGCAGCACGCGATGGTCGACCGTGCCGCCGTGAAGGCGGCCCGTGCCGCCGAGGCCGCCAAGCACGTGGACGACTGACGTGCCCCTGCGGCGACGCGGCTAGCCTGGCCGCATGACGAGCCAGCACGTGGACCTGTGGACCGCACCCGTCGCCGACGGACCGCTCGACGCGACGGTCGCCGTGCCGGGCTCCAAGTCGCTGAGCAACCGCTACCTCGTGCTGGCCGCCCTCGCGGGCGGGCCCAGCACGCTGCGCTCCCTGCTCGTCTCGCGCGACACGCGGCTCATGGCGGCCGCGCTCGAGGCCATGGGCGTGCAGGTGGACCTCGGTGGCGACGCCGTCCGGGTCACCCCGGGCCCCCTGCGCGGGCACGTGACCGTCGACTGCGGGCTGGCCGGGACCGTCATGCGCTTCCTGCCCGCCGTCGCCGCGCTCGCCGACGGCCCGGTCCGCTTCAAGGGCGACCTCGAGGCGCTCGCGCGGCCCATGGGTCCGCTGCTGCAGGCGCTGCGCGCGCTCGACGTGCGCGTGGACGAGGAGGGCGAGCCCGGCCGGCTGCCGTTCACCGTGCACGGCCGCGGTGCCGTGCGCGGCGGGCACGTCGACGTCGACGCCTCGGGCTCCAGCCAGTTCGTCTCCGGCCTGCTGCTCGCCGCGGCCCGGTTCGACCAGGGCCTCACCGTCCGGCACACCGGGCCGACGCTCCCGAGCTTGCCCCACATCGAGATGACCGTGGCCGTGCTGCGCGCCGCCGGCGTCGTCGTGGACGACTCGCGCCCCGAGATCTGGCACGTCGAGCCGGGCGCCGTCGCCGGGCGCGACGTCCACGTCGAGCCGGACCTGTCCAACGCCGCGCCGTTCCTGTGCGCCGCGATGGTCGCCGGGGGCTCCGTGCGCGTGCCGGGATGGCCCGCGAGCACGACGCAGCCGGGAGGGCTGCTGCCGGACATCCTCACCCGCATGGGCGCGTCCGCGTCCCTGGACGGCGACGTGCTCACCGTCACCGGCACGGGTGCGGTGCACGGCGTCGACCTCGACCTGCGGGCGGCGGGCGAGCTCGCCCCGACGATCGCGGCGCTCGCGAGCCTCGGCGACTCCCCCACGCGGCTGCGCGGCATCGCGCACCTGCGCGGTCACGAGACCGACCGGCTCGCGGCGCTCGCCGCGGAGATCACGCGCCTCGGCGGGCAGGCGGAGCAGACGTCCGACGGCCTGGTCATCACGCCGCGCCCGTTGCACGCGGGGGTCTGGCGCACGTACGCCGACCACCGCATGGCCACGGCCGGGGCGCTCGTCGGCCTGCGGGTCCGCGGGGTGCAGGTCGAGGACGTGGACACCACGGCCAAGACGCTGCCCGGGTTCGTCGACCTGTGGACCGGCATGCTCGCCGCCTCCGCGCACGACGAGCGTGTCGTGCGCGACGGCCTGACGGCCGGGCCGACGGCCTGATGCCGACGCGGCGCTACGACGAGCGGGACGTGCGGATCCGTCCCGGTCGAGGGTCGCGCCCCCGCACCAAGCAGCGCCCCGAGCACGCCGACGCCCGCACCGCGATGGTCGTCGCCGTCGACCGCGGTCGGTACACGGTGCTGGTCGACCCCGGCGGGCCGGACGAGACGCGCGTGCTGGCGATGAAGGCCCGTGAGCTGGGCCGCGACCGCGTCGTGCCGGGCGACCGGGTGGACGTCGTCGGCGACACGTCCGGCGCCGAGGGATCGCTGGCGCGGATCGTGCGGATCGGCGAGCGCCGCACGGTGCTGCGCCGCACGGCCGACGACACCGACCCCGTCGAGCGCGTCATCGTGGCCAACGCCGACCGCCTGGTGGTCGTCACCGCCCTGGCCGACCCGGAGCCGCGCACCCGCATGATCGACCGCTGCGTGGCCGCGGCGTACGACGCGGGCATGGAGGTGCTGCTCGCCCTGACGAAGGCGGACCTCGCGGACCCGGCGGAGCTGACGGCCATGTACGCGCCGATCGGCGTCGACGTCGTGGTGACCCGCCGCGGTGTCGACCCGGTGACGGGCGAGCGGACCATCGAGGGGCTGGACGAGCTGCGCCAGGTCCTGTCCGGAGAGGTGTCGGTCCTCGTCGGGCACTCGGGCGTCGGCAAGTCGACGCTGGTCAACGCGCTCGTGCCCGACGCGCACCGCGCCGTCGGCGTGGTCAACGACGTCACCGGCCGCGGCCGGCACACCTCGACGTCGGCCGTGGCGCTGGAGCTGCCCGGCACGGGCGCGCCGACGTGGGTCATCGACACCCCCGGGGTGCGGTCGTTCGGGCTCGCCCACGTCGACCCCGCGCACCTGCTCGGCGCGTTCGCCGACCTCGACGCCGTGGCACGCCAGTGCCCCCGGGGCTGCACCCACCTGGCGGGCTCCCCGGACTGCGCGCTCGACGACTGGGTGGCGGACGCACCCGACGACGTCACCCGGGCGGCGCACGCGGCGCGGCTCGACTCGTTCCGCCGGCTGCTGGTCAGCCGCCTGGGCGTCGAGGACCCCGAGCCGGACGGTGACGGCGCGCGCGTCCCGTGACCGGGCGGCGCGTTCGGTAGGTTGACGGCGCGGACCGCCCGCCGACGACGGCACGGCGGGGACCGCACGCGACGCCCGCACCTGCGACGAGGAGCCCCGATGGCCTACGACGACGACCTCCGGCTGGCGCACGTGGTCGCCGACCAGGTCGACTCGCTGACGATGTCGCGGTTCAAGGCGCAGGACCTGCAGGTCGAGACCAAGCCGGACCTCACCCCCGTCTCGGACGCCGACCGCGCGGCCGAGGACCTGGTGCGCTCGCAGCTGTCCCGCGCCCGCCCGCGCGACGCCGTGCACGGCGAGGAGCGGTCCGACACCGGGCACGGTCCGCGCCGCTGGGTCGTGGACCCGATCGACGGCACGAAGAACTTCGTGCGTGGCGTGCCCGTGTGGGCCACCCTGCTGGCCCTGATGGACGGCGACGAGGTCGTGCTCGGCGTCGTCTCCGCCCCCGCGCTGGGGCGGCGCTGGTGGGCCGCCAAGGGCACCGGCGCGTGGACGGGCCGGTCGCTGTCGGCCGCGACACGGCTGCGGGTCTCGGGCGTCGAGCGCCTCGAGGACGCGTCGCTGTCCTACTCCAGCCTCACCGGGTGGGACGAGCACGGCCGTCTCGACCAGTTCCTCGACCTGCAGCGCCGGGTGTGGCGCACCCGGGCCTACGGCGACTTCTGGTCGTACATGCTCGTCGCCGAGGGTGCCGTGGACGCCGCCGCCGAGCCCGAGCTCGAGCTGTACGACATGGCGGCCCTCGTCCCCGTCGTCACCGAGGCCGGTGGGCGCTTCACGTCGCTGGACGGCGTCGACGGCCCGCACGGCGGCAACGCCGTGGTGACCAACGGGCACCTGCACGACGCGGTGCTGGCCACCCTGTCCCGCTGACCGACCCCGACCCGAGGAGGCCCGTGGACCCCGACCGTCACGCCCAGCACGCCGCGGCGTTCACCCAGCACGCCGACGAGTACGCCGCGGTGCGTCCGGGCTACCCCGACGCGGCCGTGGACCTGCTGGTGCCGTCCGACGCCCGCGACGTGCTGGATCTCGCGGCCGGCACGGGCAAGCTCACCGCCACCCTGGTCGCGCGCGGCCTGCACGTCGTCGCGGTGGAGCCCGCCGAGGGCATGCGCCGCGAGCTCGTCGCCCGGCTGCCGCAGGTCGAGGTGCACGAGGGCACGGCGGAGTCGATCCCGCTGCCCGACGCGTCGGTCGACGCCGTCACCGTCGCCCAGGCGTGGCACTGGTTCGACGAGCCCGTGGCCGCCGCGGAGGTGGCCCGCGTGCTGCGCCCGGGCGGGACGCTCGGCATCGTCTGGAACGACCGGGACGAGGACGTGCCGTGGGTGGGCGCGTACGGCGCGCTGCTGCACCAGGCCGCCGGGCCGCAGCTGGCGCGGGGCACGCACCCGACGCTCGGCCCCGCGTTCACGGACGTCCTGCGCACCGACGTGCGGTGGGACCACGTCCTGACGCCCGAGGACCTGGTGCGGCTGGCCGGCACCCGCTCCTACGCCCTGGTCCTGCCGCCCGAGGAGCGCGCGGCGCTGCTGGAGCGCGTGCGCGCACTGGTCGCGACGCACCCGCAGACGGCGGGCCGGGACCGGATCGAGGTCCCGTACGTCACACGGGTGTACACCGCCCGTCGGCTCTGACAGCCGCGTCGACGGCGTCGGCAGGGGCCACGGCCGCCGCGGACGCGGCGTCACGTGCAGGCGGCGAGCCCGGTGTGCGGGCTCGCCGCACGGCGTGTCAGAGCCCGAGCGCGTCGGGCAGCTCGTCGAGCGAGCGGATGACGGTGACGCCCGCGGCGGCGACCTCCGCGTCCGAGACGGGCACCCGTCGCGGTCCCGGGCGGTCCAGCCAGACGCCGACCAGCCCGGCCTCCCGCGACGCGACCGCGTCCACGTCGAGCTCGTCACCGACGTACGCGGTCCGGGCCGGGGCGGTCCCCAGTCGGCGGCACGCCTCGAGGAACACCCGGGGGTCCGGCTTGCCGAACCCCAGGGTGTCGACACCGACCAGCACCTCGAGGCGGTCCCCCAGGCCCGCGCGGGCGAGCTTCGTGGTCTGCAGGTCCTGCCGGGCGTTGCTGAGCGCACCGATCCGGATGCCGGCGTCCAGCAGCCGCGCCAGCACCGGGTCCGCGTCGGCGTGCGCGGTCCAGGCCGACCGGAACGCCTCGTCGAAGGCCTCCGACCACGCCCGGTAGCCCGCCTCGTCGAGGGTCGGACCGCCGACCGCGGCGTGCAGCTCGTTGGCGCGCGTCTTGCGCTGCTCGTGGAACGTCAGCTCCCCGCGCGTGTAGGCGCGGTAGTGCTCGCCGGCGTCGGCACGCCACAGCGCGAGCGCCTGGTCGACGTCGGCGCCCGGCGCGTACTGCGCCAGCACGGCCGCGAGCGCGACCCGGAACGCCGCGCGCGTCTCGACGAGCGTGTCGTCGATGTCGAACAGGACGCCGTCGACGACCCTCACAGGCTCGCGCGCAGCGCGGCGACCCGCGCCAGGGTGGCGTCCTTGCCGAGGATCTCCATCGACTCGAACAGCGGCGGGGAGACGCGCCGGCCCGTGAGCGCGACGCGCAGCGGCGTGTACGCGAACCGCGGCTTGATGCCCAGGCCGCCCTCCTCCGCCGGGGACACGAGCGCGGCCGCGAGCGCCGTCTGCACGGCGTCGGTGGTGAAGCCGTCGGCGGGGACCTCGCCCAGCACCTGCGCGGCGCGGTCCAGCACGTCGGCCGACTCGGGGCGCAGCGCCGCGCGCGCGTCCTCGGCGACCTCGAGCGCGTCGTCGGCGACGAAGAGGAAGCCGAGCATGCCGACCGCCTCGCCCAGCAGCGTCATGCGCTCCTGCACGAGCGGTGCGCCCGCGTCGAGCAGCGCGCGGTGCTCCGCGGACAGGTCCGCGTAGGAGTCCGCCGGCACGAGCCCCGCGTGGTGCAGGTACGGCACGAGGCGGTCGCGGAAGTCCTCGGGCGCCAGCATGCGCACGTGCGCCCCGTTGATCGCCTCGGCCTTCTTCAGGTCGAAGCGGGCCGGGTTCGGGTTGACGTCCGCGACGTCGAACGCGGCGACCATCTCGTCGAGCGAGAACACGTCACGGTCGGGCGCGATGGACCAGCCGAGCAGCGCGAGGTAGTTCAGCAGCCCCTCGGGGGTGAAGCCCCGCTCGCGGTGCAGGAACAGGTTGGACTCGGGGTCGCGCTTCGAGAGCTTCTTGTTGCCCTCGCCCATGACGTACGGCATGTGGCCGAACTGCGGCACGACGGAGCCGACGCCCAGGTCCAGCAGCGCGCGGTAGAGCACGACCTGGCGCGGGGTCGAGGACAGCAGGTCCTCGCCGCGCAGCACGTGCGTGATGCCCATGAGCGCGTCGTCCACCGGGTTCACCAGCGTGTACAGCGGGTGGCCGTTGCCGCGCACGATGACGTAGTCCGGCACCGATCCGGCCTTGAACGTGATCTCACCGCGCACGAGGTCGGTGAACGTCACGTCCTCGTCGGGCATCCGCATGCGGATGACGGCCTCGCGACCCTCGGCGCGGTAGGCGGCCTTCTGCTCCTCGGTCAGGCCGCGGTCGAAGCCGTCGTAGCCCAGCTTCGGGTCCCGGCCGGCCGCGCGGTGGCGAGCCTCGACCTCCTCGGGCGTCGAGAAGGACTCGTAGGCGTAGCCGCCCTCCACCAGACGCGCGACGACGTCGCGGTACAGGTCGTAGCGCTGCGACTGCCGGTACGGCTCGTGCGGGCCGCCGACCTCGACGCCCTCGTCCCAGTCCAGGCCGAGCCAGCGCAGCGCGTCGAGCAGCTGCAGGTACGACTCCTGGGAGTCGCGCGCGGGGTCGGTGTCCTCGATGCGGAACACGAACGTGCCGCCGACGTGGCGCGCGTACGCCCAGTTGAACAGCGCGGTGCGGATCAGGCCGACGTGGGGCGTGCCCGTCGGGGACGGGCAGAAGCGGACGCGCACAGGGCTGCTGGCGGACAAGGAGCACCTCGGTGGTGGCAGGAACGGGATGGGTTCCAGCCTACCGAGCACCCGGAACCCCGCCGTCCCGCGGCTCGTTGGAGGAGGCATGCCCGGCACGACCGCAGCACCCACGACCGCAGCACCCCTGACTCCTCACGTCCCCACCCCCGCAGCAGCGGCCTCCCCCGACGGCGAGGCGCGAGGCGGCCCGGGGCACGACGTCGCCGCCGTGGTGCGACGGCGGGCGGCGGAGCTGGTCACCGCGGACATCGATCCCGGGAACGTCGTCGGGAAGGTGCGCGACGCGCAGCGCGAGATGGCGCGGTTCCGGATGGTCTACGAGTTCGGCATCGAGGAGATGCTGACGAAGATCCGCATCCTGCGCTCCGAGTTCCGCCAGACGCACGACCACAACCCGATCGAGCACGTCACGTCCCGGCTGAAGTCCATGGACTCGATCCTCGACAAGACGATGCGCTACGGGTGCTCGAGCGACCTGGAGACCGTCCGCGAGCGCGTCCGCGACATCGCGGGCATCCGCATCACCTGCAGCTTCGAGTCCGACGCCTACTGGGTGGCGGACATGCTGACGCGGCAGCCCGACGTGGAGGTGGTGCAGCGCAAGGACTACATCGCCGCCCCCAAGCCGAACGGGTACCGGTCGCTGCACCTCATCGTCCGCATCCCGGTGTTCCTGTCCGACCACACGGAGCACGTGTTCGTCGAGGTGCAGATCCGCACGATCGCCATGGACTTCTGGGCGAGCGTCGAGCACAAGCTCTCGTACAAGTACCGCGACGCCCTGCCCCCGCACCTGCGCGAGGAGCTCCTGGACGCCGCGGCGTCTGCGGCCGAGCTCGACGCCCGCATGGGGCGCCTGCGCGACGAGGTGCGTGACCTGGGGCACGAGGACGCGACGGGGCGCGACGCGCCGCTCTGACCGTGCGTCGCCCCGCCGGGACCGGCGCGCGCACGTGTCAGCCGGAGACGGGGCCGTCACGCGCCCCCGCGGCCCACACGTCGCCGGGCACGTCCCCGGGCAGCAGCGGGTTGCCCTGCCCGACGAACCTGTCGTCACGCCCTGCACGGCGCGCCGCGCGGTAGTCGGCCAGGGCCCCGAGCGCCCAGCGGGACAGCAGCACGATCGCGACCAGGTTGACCGTGGCCATGAGCGCCATGGCGATGTCGGCGAGCGCCCAGACCGTCGTGAGCGCGAGCAGCGAGCCGATGCCGACCGCCGCCAGGACGAGCGTGCGCAGCGCCGTCAGGGCCCGCCCGCGGATGCCGAGGTACGTGAGGTTCACCTCGGCGTACGCGTAGTTGCCGAGGACCGAGCTGAACGCGAACGTGAAGACCAGGACCGTCATGGGCAGCGCCGCCCACTCGCCGAGCTCGTGGGTGATCGCGTCGGACGTCAGCGCGGCGCCCGCGCTGGGGCCGGTCTGCCCGGGGACGTACACCGCCGGCCCGGCCGACAGCACGACGAACGCCGTCGCGGAGCACACCAGCATCGTGTCGACGAACACGCCGAGCGACTGCACCAGGCCCTGCTTGACGGGGTGGGACACGGTGGCGGTCGCCGCGGTGTTGGGCACCGAGCCCATGCCCGCCTCGTTGGAGAACAGGCCGCGCTTGGTCCCGTTGAGGACGGCGGCCAGCAGCCCGCCCCCGGTGCCCGCCAGCGCGCTGTCCAGCCCGAACGCGCCCTGCAGGATCTGGCGGAGCACGTCGGGCAGGGTGGGGAGGTTCAGCGCGACGATCACGGCCGCCAGCAGCAGGTAGAACCCCGCCATGAGCGGCACGACCACCTCGGCCACGCGCGCCACCCGCCGCACGCCACCGAACAGCACGGGCGCCGCGACCACCATCAGCCCGACGGCCGTCCAGGGGGCCGGGAGCCGGTGGTTCGAGGCCAGCGTGTCGGCGATGGTGTTGGCCTGCACCATGTTGAACGCGAACCCGAACGTCACCACGAGCAGCACGGCGAAGACCGCCCCCCACCGGTACGACCCGAGCCCGCGCTGGATGTAGTAGGCGGGTCCACCGCGGTACGAGCCGTCGGGCTGGCGCACCTTGAACACCTGCGCGAGCGTCGCCTCGACGAGCGCCGTGGCCATCCCCACAGCGGCGACGAGCCACATCCAGAACACGGCACCCGGCCCGCCGAGGGTGAGGGCGACCGCGACGCCCGCGATGTTGCCCGTGCCGACGCGCGAGGCGAGGCCGACGGCGAACGCCTGGAACGACGAGATCCCGCCGGCGGAGCCCTCGCGGGACGAGAACAGCTGACGGACCATGGCCGGGAAGAACCGCACCTGCACGAACCCCGTGCGGACCGAGAACCACAGGCCCGCGCCGACGAGCAGGTAGACGAGCCAGTACGAGTACAGGGCGTCGGTGAGCCAGTCGATGCCGACCTGCAGGTCCATGCCCGCCCCCGTCCCCAGCCCCTCAGCCGAGGCTAGGTCGGTCCTGGGGCTGGGGCGAGGGCTGAGGCGAGGGCTGGGGCTCGCGAGACGTCACACGGTCGCGTGCAGCCCCGGACCACCGTCGCGGCGCGGCGGAGGGCGCGGGCTACGGGTTGCGGCGCAGCACCGGGTTGCGCAGCACGCCGATCTCCTCGACCTCGACCTCGACGACGTCGCGGTGCTCGATGCGCCCGACGCCCGCGGGCGTGCCGGTGAGGATGACGTCGCCGGGCAGCAGCGTGAAGACCTCGGAGACGTAGGACACGAGGTACGCGACGTCGAAGACCATCTGCGACGTGCGGCCGTCCTGCCGGGCCTCACCGTTGACACGGGCGGTCACGGCGAGGTCGTCGACGTCGAGGCCGGGCACGACCCACGGGCCCAGCGGGCACGAGGTGTCGAAGCCCTTGGCGCGGGTCCACTGGTCGTCGGACCGCTGGATGTCGCGGGCCGTGACGTCGTTGGCGACCGTGTAGCCGAAGACGTGGTGCAGCGCGCGCTCCGGCGTGACGTCCTTGGTGACCTTGCCGATGACGACGGCCAGCTCGGCCTCGTGCTCGACGTGCTCGGTCCAGTCCGGCAGCACGATCGGGTCGTCCGGGCCGATCACGGAGGTGTTGGGCTTGAGGAACAGCAGGGGCGACGTGGGGACGTCGTTGCCGTGCTCGGCGGCGTGCGCCGCGTAGTTGCGCCCCACGCCGACGATCTTCGAGCGCGGGATCACGGGGGCGAGCAGGCGCACCCCGTCGTCGTCGAGCCGGACCCGCTCCCCCGTCGGCTGCACCGGCGTGTAGATCGGGTCGCCCGTGATGACGACGAGCTCCTCGTGGCCGGGCTCGCCCTCGACGAGCGCGTAGCGGGGGTCGGAACCGTTGGTGAACCTGGCGATGCGCACGGGCCCAGCCTAGGTGCTCCGGGGCGCCGGCCCGCGGCGGTGCGGGGCGCGCGCGTGCCCGCCGTGCGTCAGGCGCGGGCCAGGACCTCGCCGTGCGGGACCATGAACCAGCCGTCGGGCGAGGTGCCCCACTCGCGCCACGCGTCGGCGAGCAGCTCGAGGGCCACCTCGTCGGCGAGGCGGTGGTCCATCGCCTGGACCGCGAAGTTCGAGGCGACGCAGCGGTCGGCCCACAGGCCGGCCCACCAGGTCCGGTCCTCCGGGGTGGCGTAGCACCACACGCCGGCACCGGGGGCGATGCCCGCGGCGTCGAACCCGGCCTGGCGCACCCACGACAGCAGGCGACGCCCGGCGTCGGCCTCGGCACCGTTGGCCTGCGTCACCTCGTGGTAGAGCTCCTGCCACTCGTCGAGGCCGGGGTGGGCGGGGTACCAGGTCATGCCCGCGTAGTCGGCGTCGCGGACGGCGACGACGCCACCGGGGCGCGTCACGCGCTTCATCTCGCGCAGCGCGGCGACGGGGTCCGTCAGGTGCTGCAGCACCTGGTGCGCGTGCACGACGTCGAACGTGTCGTCCTCGAACTCCAGGGCGTACGCGTCACCGACCTCGAAGCGCACGTTCGCCGCACCCTGCTCCGCGGCGTGCTCGGTGGCCGCCTCGAGCACCGCGACGGACCGGTCGACGCCCACGACCTCGCCGGGCGCGACGCGCGAGGCGAGGTCGACGGTGACGGTGCCCGGGCCGCACCCGACGTCGAGCAGCCGCTGGCCCGGCGCGAGCGCGGGCAGCAGGTACCCGGCGGAGTTCGCCGCCGTGCGCCACCGGTGCGAGCGCAGCACGCTCTCGTGGTGGCCGTGCGTGTAGACGTCCGAGGGCCGCGTGGTCACACGGGCACTGTAGGCGCGGTCGTACCGATTCGACCAACACGCGGAACGGATGAGGTCACATGGTGAGAACGGCGCGCGGGCCGCCTCGCGTCGCCCCGCATAGCATGCGCAGGTGCGACGCATCGTGGGGGTGGACACGGCCCGAGGGGTCGCCGTGCTCGGCATGGTGACCGCGCACGTCGGCCCGGGCGACGAGTGGCGCACCGTGCCGCCCGGGGGGTGGGCGCAGCTCGCCGACGGCCGGCCGTCCGCCCTCTTCGTGCTCCTCGCCGGGGTGGGGCTCGCCCTGCTGTCCGGCGGCGCCGACCCCGTGGACGGCACGCGCCTGGTCCAGGCGCGCCTGCGGATCCTCGTGCGTGCCGCGCTGCTCGTGGTCCTCGGGACAGCGCTCGTCCTGCTCGACACGCCCGTCGTCGTCATCCTCGTCGTGTACGCGGGCCTGTTCGCCGCGGGCGTCGCCGTGCTGCGGTGGCCGCGCTGGGCGCTGGTGGTCGCCGCGACCCTGGTCGCGCTGGTCGGGCCGGTGGTGCAGCAGTGGGCGGCGGCACGCGTCACGGTGGCCGACGCCCGGCCACTCGACCTCGTGAGCGTGCTGGTCGGGCACTACTACCCCGCGCTGGTCTGGATCGCGTACGTGCTGGTGGGGCTCGCGGTGGGCCGCAGCGACCTGCGGGCCGGGCGCACGCACGCCGCGCTGGCGATCTGGGGGGCGGCGCTGGTCGTCGTCGGCCACGGCGGCGCGTGGGCCGCCCGCCTGCTGCTGGGCGAGGTGACCGAGCTGACCACCGCCGAGCCGCACTCCTCGACGTTCTTCGAGGTCGCCGGGAACACCGGCACGTCGCTGCTCGTGCTGGCGGCCTGCCTGGCCGTGGGCGTGCGGTGGCCGCGCGCGCTCGCCCCGGTCTCGGCCACCGGCGCCCTGGCGCTCACCGCGTACACCGGTCAGCTGCTGACCATCGCGGTGCTGGGCGACGAGGTCGTGTGGCAGCCGAGCACGGCCGGGTGGCTCGTGTTCCTGGGCGTCACGGTCGGGCTGTGCTGGCTGTGGCGCGCCACGCTGGGCCGCGGGCCGCTGGAGCTGCTGCTGCACGTCGTGTCCGTGCGCGCGGCGGACGTCTCCCCCGACCTCCTGCCACCGCGTCGCGGGCCCGCGACGACGGGCTCACCCACAGGCCCCGGCACGGCGCGGTCCGCCCCGCCGGACGTCGCGGCGGACCCGCGACCCGCCGCGCTCCCGGACTGAGCCCTCGACCGGCACCTCAGAGCGGGTCGAGGATCCGGCGCAGGAACCGCTTCGTGCGCTCCTCGCGCGGGTCGCCCAGCACGTCGCCCGGACGCCCCTCCTCGACGACGACCCCGCCGTCCATGAAGACGACGTGGTCGGCGACCTGCCGCGCGAACCGGACCTCGTGGGTGACGACGACCATCGTCCAGCCCTCGGCCGCCAGGTCCCGCATGACCGTCAGCACCTCCCCCACCGTCTCGGGGTCGAGCGCCGACGTCGGCTCGTCGAACAGCAGCAGCCGCGGCTGCAGCGCCAGCGCGCGGGCGATCCCGACGCGCTGCTGCTGACCGCCCGACAGCTCGTGCGGGTAGGCGCCGGCCTTGTCGGACAGGCCCACCTTGGCGAGCAGGGACGTCGCCAGCGCGTTGACCTCGGCCACGGGCCGCCGCTGCCCGTGGATCGGTCCCTCGGTGACGTTCTGCAGGGCCGTGCGGTGCCCGAAGAGCTCGTGCGACTGGAAGACCATGCCGGACGTGGCCCGCAGCCGGCGCAGGTCCGCCGCGGACGGCCGCCGCGCGAAGTCGATCGTCACGTCGTCGATCCGCACGGTGCCGGCCTGCGGCACCTCGAGGGAGTTGAGGCAGCGCAGGAGGGTCGTCTTGCCGGAGCCCGAGGGCCCGAGCAGGACGGTCACGCTGCCGCGGCCCACGGTCAGGTCGATGCCCCGGAGCACCTCCAGGGCCCCGAAGGCCTTGGTCAGGCCCCGGACCTCGACCAGGGGGCGGGTGTCGTCGCTCGTCATCGCGTCTCCTCGCGTGCCGGCCGGCTCATCGCGCCACGAACCGGTCGAGCCGGCGCTCGAGACGGCCCTGCAGGGTCGACAGCACCAGGCAGATGAGCCAGTAGATCACCGCTGCCAGCGAGTACAGCGTCATGAACTCGTACGTCGGCGCCGCGATCTCCTGCGCCTTGCGCAGCAGCTCGGTCACCAGGATCGTCGAGGCCAGCGACGTGTCCTTCACCAGCGAGATGAAGGTGTTGGACAGCGGCGGGACGGCCACGCGGACCGCCTGCGGCAGCACGACGCGACGCAGCGTCGTCGTGTGGTCCATGCCGACCGTCGCGGCTGCCTCCCACTGGCCCTTGGGCACCGAGAGGATCGCGGCGCGGATCGTCTCCGCCGCGTAGCCGCCCACGTTCAGCGAGAACGCGACGACCGCCGACGGGAACGGGTCGATGACCAGACCCAGCGACGGCAGCGCGTAGAAGATGATGAACAGCTGCACGAGCAGGGGCGTGCCGCGGATCAGCGAGATGTACCCGCGCGCGATCCCCGACACCACGCGCCGCCGGGACAGCCGCGCGAGCGCGACGACGAGCGCGATGACGAGCCCGACGGCGAACGAGATGAGCGTCAGCGGGATGGTGCCCCGGATCGCGCCCGACAGCAGCGGGCCGATCGAGGACAGCACGAGGTCCCAGGTGTCCCCGGTCATGCCGGCTCCCCCCGCCGTGCCGGCTCCCCCCGCCGGGACGTCCTCACTGCGAGACGTCCTGGCCGAACCACGTCTCGGAGATCTCGGCGAGCGTGCCGTCGGCCCGCAGCGTGGCCAGCGCCTCGTCGATCCGGGCGGTGAGGTCGGAGCCCTTGCGCAGCGCGAACGCCTGCTCGACCGTGTCGCCGGTCTCGAACGCGATCCGCACCGACGTGTCCCCGGACTGCTTGAGGTAGTCGAGCACCGCCAGGTCGTCGTTGAACGTCACGTCCACGCGACCCTGCTTCAGCAGCGCGACCGCCTGGGTCAGCCCCTCGACGGCCTCCACCTTCGCGCCCGCGTCCGCCGCGATCTGGGACCAGTTCGAGGTCGCCGACTGCGCGGCGGTCAGGCCGGCCACGTCGGCGAGGGACGCGACCGGGCTGCCCTCGGCGACGACGGCGACCCCGGTCGACACGGTGTACGGCGCGCTGAAGTCGTACTTCGCCCGCCGCTCGTCGTTGACGGTCACCTGGTTGGCGATCACGTCGTACCGCTCGGCCTCCAGGCCGGCGAAGATCGAGTCCCACGTGGTCTCGGAGAACTCGACGTCCATCCCGAGCTCCTCGGCGACGGCCGTCACCACCTCCACGTCGTACCCGGTCAGCTCGCCGGAGGAGTCGTGGAAGCTGAAGGGCGAGTACGTGCCCTCGGTGCCGACCCGCAGCACCTGCGACCCGCCGCTGCCGTCGGCAGCCGGGTCCGACCCACCCGAGGAGCACGCCGCCAGCGCGCCGACGGCCAGGACGAGGGGCAGGACGAGCAGACGGTGCGACGTGCGGGACATGGGGGGGACCTTCCGGGTGGGAGGCGGCGACGGGGCGACGCCCGGGGGTGCGGCGAGGAGCGGCCGGGATGCGGCGGGATCGACGCGGGTGCGTCGGGACGACCGGTGAGGGTCGGGGACCTGCGTCCGTGCTGGCGAGGAGACCTCAGCGACAGCGACAGCGACAACGACACGCGGCAGCGAGGGCGCTGCGGGGGGCCGTGGTCATGCGGGGACCCTAGCACCGGGCGACCCCGGCGCCGGGTCACGTCACGGCCAGACGAGCGATCGCGACCAGCCGTCCCCCGTGCTGCGGTAGACGACCCGGACGTGCGCGCGGTCGCTGCTGCCCTGCCAGAACTCCATGACGTCCGGCACGACCAGCCAGGCCTGCCAGGTGCCCAGCACGAACGCCGGGTCCCCGTCGATCCGCGCCCGCGAGCGCGCCACGGCGTCGCGCAGGTCGGTGACGGACGCGAGCTCCCGCCCGGGCCGCACGCCGGCGGCGGCGGCCCGGGACGCAGGTGACCGGGCGAGGTAGTCCTGCGCGGAGGCGTCCTCGCCGAGGTACCGGGCGCTGCCGACCACCCGCACCTGGCGCACCAGCGGCTGCCACCAGAACCCGAGGGCCGCCTGCGGGTTCACCTCGAGGTCCGCCACCTTGGCGCTGCGGGAGTCCGTCGCGAACGCGAACCCGTCGGTGCTCACGTCCTTGAGCACGAGCACCCGGGACGACGGCTGACCGGCCACGTCGGCCGTCGCGAGCGTGGCGGCGTGCGGCTCGGGCACGCCGCTGCGCACCGCGGTGGTGAACCAGTCGGCGAACAGCTCGAGCGGGTCGTCCGGGACGGCCTCCGGGTCGAACGACGGGGCTGTGCCGGAGAGGGCGGGCAGGGACCGGAGCATCTCGCGCACGTCGCCACCCTGCCGGGCGCCCCGGGCCCCGGCAACCGCACGCGACCTACCCTGGGGGCGTGGACACCCGCCCCGCCCCCGCCGTCACGGTGCTCGACGCGGCCCGCCGGCGGACGCGCGCCGAGGCCCACGCCGCCCGGGCGGACGCCCTCACCGCCGGCC
>JAEWEJ010000425.1 GCA_023389455.1 Actinomycetes bacterium
GGCCGGCGGGTGCCGCGACGGCCGGGTCGTCGGCTGCCGCGACGGTCGGGTCGCCCGGTGCCCCGGCCGCACGGCGCGTCGTGCGCCCCGCGAGGAACGCCCCCACGGCCGCCGCCGTCACGCCCACCACCACGCTCGTCAGCGCGTACGCGATCCCGGTTCCGGTGCGGCCGCCGGCGACCAGCTGCTCGACCTCGAGCGCGAACGTGCTGTAGGTGGTGAAGCCCCCGAGGACGCCCGTGCCCAGGCCGAGGCGCACGGCCCGGCGGCGCCCGACGTCGGGGCCGCGACGCAGCACCGCGAGCAGGGCGCCGAGCACGAACGAGCCCGCGACGTTGACCCAGAAGGTCGTCCACGGCCACCCGCCTGGCGCGGCGGGGAAGGCCGCGACGAGCAGCGCGCGGGCGAGCACGCCGACCGTCCCTCCGGCGGCGACCGCCACGACGTCCACCGCCACCACCTCCCCGCCCACCGCGGGCGCGGCAGGTCCGGTGCCAGGGTACGGCGGGGCCCGGCGCGCCGGGGCAGCGCCGGACGGGCCCGCGAAATGACGTGGTACCCCCCGGACGCGCCGCCTACCGTCACGGCCATGAGTGAAGACCTGCACGGACGCACCGCTGTGATCACCGGCGTCAGCCGCCGCCGCGGCATCGGGTTCGCCGTCGCGTCCCGGCTGGCCCGCGCCGGCGCCGACCTGTTCGTCCAGCACTGGGCGCCGCACGACGCCACGCAGCCGTGGGGTGCCGACGACGTCGACGCCGTGCTCGCCGCGCTGGAGGACGAGCTGCACCCCGGCGCCCGGCTCGCCGCCACCAGCCTCGACCTGGCCGCTCCCACCGCGGGCGAGGAGCTGGTCACGCGCGCCAACGACGCCCTGGGGCACCTGGACGTGCTGGTCTGCAACCACGCCCGCAGCGGGGGCGACGGCCCGCTCGCCGAGCAGACCGCCGAGATGCTCGACGCGCACTGGGCGGTCAACACCCGCTCGACGATCCTGGCGACGCGCGCCTTCGCGGCCCAGCACGACGGGCGCCCCGGCGGACGTGTGGTGTGGATGACGTCCGGGCAGCTGCTCGGGCCCATGGCGCACGAGATCGCGTACGCCGCGTCGAAGGCGGCACTGGCCGGGCTGACCGCGTCGGTGGCGGACGACCTGGTCGCGCGCGGCATCCTGCTCAACACCGTGAACCCCGGCCCCGTCAACACCGGGTACCTCGACCTGGAGACCGCGGACCGCCCGCCCGAGGTGCTCGACGCCGTGCTCGCGCACTTCCCCGGAGGGCGCTTCGGTGAGCCGGACGACCCCGCGCGGCTCATCGCGTGGCTGGTGTCCGACGCGGGCCGGTGGGTCGTCGGCCAGGTGCTGTCGACCGAGGGTGGCTTCCGCCGCTGGTGACGACGCCCGCCGGGTGATCCTGCCGCTCTCCCGGGGGGCAAAGGGTGCCAAACCTGGACAGGGACGCCCCGCGGGCCGAGTGTGGGCGGATGGCCCCGACGCGCACCGGCACGCCCGACGTCGTCGTGCGCACCACGGCCACCCTGTTCCTCGTCGGCGGCGGCGCGGCCGCGCTCCTGGCCGTCGAGGTGGTGCGGACCGGCGACCCGCGCGGCGGGCTGCTGCTGGCGGTCGCGGTCGCCGCGGCGCTGTCCGGAGCCGGCCTGCTCGTGGTGCGCCCGCACCTGCACCGGCGGACGCTCGGCGCCACGCTGCTCGTCGGCGCGGTGGCGCTGGGCGCGGGCACCGCGCTGGCCCCGACGCAGACGCTCGCGCTGGCCTCGGGGTCGCTCGCGATGCTCCTCGGGGTCGAGGCGGCACTGTTCCTGCGACGCCGCGACGCGTGGGGCGTCGTGGGGTTCGCGTCCGCGTGGCAGGTGCTGCCGCTGCTGCTCGTGCACGACGTGCCGGTGCTCGTCTGCGCGTCCTACGTCGCGCTGTGGTGCGGGGTCGCCGGCGTCGTCGACGTGCTGGCACGGCACGCGTCGGCCGCCGGGGTCGACGCACTGACCGGCCTGCCCGACCGGCGCGCCTGGGACGCCGCCCTGGAGCAGGCGATCGACCGGCACGAGAGACGGGGTCAGCGGCTGTCGCTGGTGCTGCTCGACCTCGACCACTTCAAGCGGGTCAACGACGAGCACGGCCACGCGGTCGGCGACGAGCTCCTGCGCGCGACCGCCGACGCGTGGCGCGGGCTCGACGTGCCCGGCATCGTGCTGGGCCGCCGGGGCGGGGACGAGTTCGCGGTCCTGCTGCCCGGCCGCACGGGCGAGGAGGCGGTCGCCGTCGCGGACCGGCTGTGCGAGGCCGCCGCGACCGGCGCGTCGAGCGGGGTCGCGGAGCACGTCGAGGGCGAGACGGCCGCCGAGGTGCTGCGCCGCACCGACGCCGCGCTCTACGCGGCCAAGGCCGCCGGCCGCGGGCGCACCGTGCTCTCGGAGCGCCAGCCCCACCGCCTGGTCGACGACCTGGCCGCGGCCATGGCCGCGGGCGAGGTGCGCGTCGAGCTGCAGCCGGTGGTCGACCTGGAGTCCGGCGCCGTGATCGGGGTGGAGTCGCTCGCGCGGTGGGACCACCCGCGGCTGGGCCCGGTGCCGCCCGCGGACTTCGTCACCGCGGCCGAGGACGGCGGCCTCATCGACGACCTGGGGTCGACGGTGCTCGCGCTCGCGTGCGCCGACGGGCGGGTGCTCGAGGCCGCGTGGGGGCGGCGGGTGCTGATGGGCGTCAACGTGTCCGGGCGCGAGCTCGTCGGGCAGGGGTACGCGCAGCGGGTCCTGCAGGCGCTGGACCACGCGGGCTGGCCGACGACCCACGTCGTGCTGGAGGTGACCGAAAGCGTCGTCGAGGCGTCCGGGCCGGCCGCGCTGCGCGCGCTGACCACGCTGCGGGAGCACGGGGTGCTCGTGGCGATCGACGACTTCGGCACCGGGTACTCCTCGCTCAGCCGCCTCGACGAGCTCCCGGCGGACCTGCTCAAGCTCGACCGGTCGTTCCTCACGACGCTGACCACGTCGTCGCGGCGCCGCGTGCTGGTGCGCGAGCTGCTGCGTCTGTGCGACGAGCTCGACATCGTCGTCGTCGCGGAGGGTGTCGAGACCGCCGAGCAGGCCCGTCTGCTGCAGGAGCTCGGCTGCCGCGCGGCGCAGGGCTTCCGCTACGCGCGCCCGCAGCCCGTCGCGGAGCTCGCCCGGGTGCCGTGGGGGCGGCTCGACCCGCCGGCGGGCAGCGCGCCCAGGGCCCGGGTCTGACGCGCCCCGCCGGGGTGGCGAGACCACCCGGGCCCGCCCGACGACGCTCCCTCCTCCCCCTGCACCGCGAGGTCAGAACGCGGTGATCGGCAGCGCCCGCTCGCGGCGGGTGAGGGCGGCGACCACCCGCGCCTGGCCGTGGCGGGCGACCGCGAGCCGCACCAGCAGGTCACGGACGGGGTCGAAGACCTCCGCGGGGAAGGGCGGGGTGTCGACGTCGACGCTGACCGCCAGGTCGTCGGCGTGCACGACGACCTCGAGCAGGCGCGTCAGCAGGAAGTCCTCGCGCCGCATGGCCCACCCCGCCCAGGGGACGGGCACGACGTCGGGCGCGGTGCCGTCGGTCAGCACCCGGCGCACCACCTCGCGCTGTCCGACGACGAGGTCGTGCAGCGCCTGCGGCCCCGCGGCGGCGGCGTCCTCGTCGGCCGAGCGGTCGTTGACCGGGTCCTCCGGCGCGGCCGTCGGCCAGGCGGACCGGGCGTAGTGCTCGTCGGCGTCGGCCAGCACGGGCAGGTCGCCCGGGTCCAGCGCGAGGACCTGCGCGGCGCGCACCACCTGGTTGCCCAGGTGGACCGCGAGCGCCCCGACGCTCATCCGCAGCAGGGCACTGGGCTCGGACCAGCGGGCGGCGACCTCCGGACGGTCGACCAGCGCGAGGGCCGTGTCCGCAGCCGTGAGGAACGCGTCGTCTCGGGGCGTCATGCCCAGGAGTGTCGCAGGGTGACCGACGCCTCGGAAGGCCTGGCGGTGGTCGACGAGGGCCGCGGACTACCGTGGCCCGGTGCCGACGCGCGTGCTGGAGACCGTGCTGCCCGCGCGCCTCGGACGTCCCTTCCGCTGGCTGCTCGGGTCGTCGTGGTCGTCGAACCTCGGCGACGGTCTGGTGCTCGCCGCCGGCCCGCTGCTGGTCGCGTCCCGGACGGACGAGGCGATCCTGGTCGCCCTGGCCGCCCTGCTGGGGTGGCTGCCGCCGCTGCTGTTCGGGCTGTGGGCGGGCGTGCTCACTGACCGCGTCGACCGCCGCCGCCTGGTCATGGCGATGGACGCCGTCCGGGTGCTCGTGCTGGCCGTGCTCGCCGCGTGCGTCGCGGTCGACGCCGCACCGATCTGGCTGGTGCTGGCCACGCTGTTCCTGCTCGGCACCGCCGAGACCTTCGCCGACAACGTCTCCGGCACGCTGGTGCCGATGGTCGTGCACCGCGACGACCTCGCGGTGGCCAACGCCCGCGCCCAGGCCGGGTACATCGGGCTGAACCAGCTGGCCGGGCCGCCGGTCGGGGCGGCCCTGTTCGCGGCCGGCCAGTGGTCGCCGTTCGCCGGCGCGGGCGTGCTGATGGCGGCCGGGGTCGTGCTGGTCTCCCGCGTCGTGCTGCCGCCGCACGGCCGCGCGGCGCACGAGCGGGCGACGGTGCGCGCCGACATCGCGGAGGGCCTGCGCTGGACGTGGCGGCACCCCGCGGTCCGCACGCTGGTCCTGACGGTCCTCATCTTCAACGTGACGTTCGGTGCCGCGTGGTCGGTGCTGGTGCTCTACGCGCAGCAGCGCCTCGGGCTCGGCGACGTGGGGTTCGGCCTCGTCACGACCGCGCAGGCGGTCGGCGGGCTGGTGGGCGTCGCGTGCTACGGGTGGCTGACGAGGCACGTCAGCCTCACGAACCTGATGCGCCTGGGCCTGGTGATCGAGACGCTCACGCACCTGGCGCTCGCCCTGACGACGAGCCCGTGGGTCGCCATGCCGGTGTTCCTGGTGTTCGGCGCGCACGCGTTCGTGTGGGGCACCACGTCCATCACGATCCGCCAGCGCGCGGTGCCGCACGCGCTGCAGGGCCGTGTGAACAGCGTCAACCTCATCGGGGTGTTCGGTGGTCTGGTGATCGGGGCGGGCGCCGGCGGCGTGCTCGCGCAGCACTGGGGCGTGACCGCGCCGTTCTGGTTCGCGGCCGTCGGGTCGGCGGTCTTCGTCGTCCTGATCTGGGGTCAGCTGCGGCACGTCGCGCACACCGACGAGCAGACGACCCCCGAGAACTCGGTGGACGCCTGAGGGTGCCTCTGCGAGAGTCACGCTCATGCCGTCGGACCCCCTCGCCCCCGCCCGCCTGACGCCCGAGCGCACGGACCCGCCGCTCGCGGGGGACGAGGCGCAGACCCTGCTGGCCTTCCTCGACTACCACCGCCGCACCCTGCTGCTCAAGGTCGACGGCCTCGACGCCGACGCGCTGCGCCGCACCCTGCCGCCCTCGACGCTGACGCTCGGCGGGCTGCTGAAGCACCTGGCGATGGTCGAGGACAACTGGCTCTCGCACGTCTGGCTCGACGAGCAGGTCGAGCCGTGGGCGTCGGCACCCTGGGACGTCGACCACGACTGGGAGCTCACGAGCGCCGCGCAGGACTCCCCGGAGGAGCTGCGGGCGCTGTGGGACGCCGCGGTGGCGCGCTCGCAGCGCACGGTCGAGACGGCCCTGGCGGCCGGCGGGCTGGAGCAGACGGGCCGCAGGCTGCGACGCGACACCGGCGAGGGCGTGTCGCTGCGCTGGATCCTCGTCCACCTGATCGAGGAGTACTCCCGCCACAACGGCCACGCCGACCTGCTGCGCGAGTCGATCGACGGCGTCACCGGCGAGTGAGTGTCGGTGGTGCGCGGCAGCATGGTGCCGTGGCCGACGACCTGCCGGAGCTGCTGCTCCCCGACGCCGACGCGTGGCGCGCCTGGCTCGCGGAGCACCACACCGACCCCACCGGGGTGTGGCTCGTCCTGCACAAGAAGGGCGGCGACGTCACGACGCTGACGTACGTGCAGGCGGTCGAGGAGGCGCTGTGCTTCGGCTGGATCGACGGGCAGGCCCGCCGGCGCGACGAGCACAGCAGCTTCCAGCGGATGACGCCACGCCGTCCGCGCAGCGCGTGGTCCGCGGTCAACGTGGCGCGGGTGGGACGCCTCGAGGCCGAGGGTCGGATGCACGACGCGGGCCGCGCGCAGGTGACGGCGGCGCAGGCCGACGGCCGGTGGGACGCCGCCTACCGAGGGCCCGCGACGATCGAGGTGCCGGACGACCTCGCCGCCGCGCTCGACGCCGTCCCGATGGCGCGCGCCTGGTTCGACGTGCTGACGTCGGGCAACCGGTACTCGATCCTCTACCGCGTGGCCCAGGCCAAGCGCCCCGAGACGCGCGCGCGCCGCATCGCGACGTTCGTCGAGGACCTGGCCCAGGGCCGCACCCCTGCCCCGCAGAAGCGACGCCCCGACGGGCTCTGACGGCGGTACGGTTCCGCGATGACGACCGACGGGACGCCGCCGCCGGGCGCCACCGGCCTCGACCCGGACCGGTACCGGTTCACCACCGACCGCGCCGACGTCGACCGCGCGGCGGTGCACCGCTGGCTGTCCGAGCGCTCCTACTGGGCGCGCGGCCGCCCCCGTGCCGCGCAGGACACGGCGATCGACGCGTCGCTCTGCTTCGGCGTCGTCGAGCGGACCTCGGGGCGGCAGGTCGCGTTCGCGCGTGTCGTCACGGACGGGGCGACGTTCGCGTGGCTGTGCGACGTGTTCGTCGACGAGCCGGACCGCGGGAACGGCGTCGGCGTCGCGCTCGTGGCCGGGACCGTCGCGCACCTGGAGGCCCTGGGCCTGCCACGGGTCGTGCTGGCCACGGCCGACGCGCACGGCCTGTACGAGCGGTTCGGCTTCGCGCCCGTGCGGCCGGGGACGTACCTCGCGCTGCTCCGCGACCCCGCGGCGGCACCGGGCCGCGAC